>JAGLOY010000121.1 GCA_023138735.1 Candidatus Aegiribacteria sp.
GAGCCAGGATCAAACTCTCCATATATATTTATATAGGATTATTTACCTGTATTAAGTTTGCTATCATTTTATTTCGGTCCTAATCTGCTATAGCTTACAGATTTGCCCTTTAACAGGGCCTGGCACCAATCCCTAAGGATTGGCCCAAGGAACCAACACAGACCATGCTTATGCGATTCTCGTCTTCTCACAAATTTCAAAGATCGGGCGCTTTTCAGCGCGAACTTATAACCTAGGATATACTCGTCTGGTTGTCAACTCAAAGAAACCGTTTTGTTTCACTTAGAGTTAACTCGCTTTTTAAGCAATATCCCAAGTGGAACCCGTATATGTGAATAACTATTCGAGATGTCAAGTGATACGTTAATATGTTAATATTAATACACTTACATGTATTTCTAAATTCACAACCGGTTCTATTCTTATAAACACTGGATTTCACAGGAAGTTCCCGCCGAAATTACGGTTTTCGAGATGTTTCCCAATAGATCGTCTTAGCCGGACTCGCACAGGAATCCTCCAAAATATGGTATATGCTGGCTATTTACCTGCAGTATATTACGAAGCAGTTGGAAGCAAATAAAACTGGTCTTGAACCGGGGGCCGCCATCCTTGTATACTTCTTACTTGCATCAGACAGAAGTAGATCGTTCACTGCCGGCTTGTAAGATAGGAGGAATGTTCTGAAACCAACGGAAATGCTTCTTAGAATATCCCTGTTGGATGATAAGATCGACACCGTGGTCAGCACTTCCCCGGGTGAGGTTTCAGAGGATATTCCGGATATTGCCGGAAGTAGTATCGCTGAACTCCTCAGCATATGGCCCCTTTCAGAGGAATTCAGAATGGTGCTGTTCACCCCCGGCGCAGCTACCTATTCTGCGGCTGCCCGCAAGGATTCTGACTCATCAGTTCTCGTCTACTATCTGGACACTGATGATGATGATCTTTACAATCCTTCTTTGCCTGCCATAAGACTCATCCCCGATAGAAATCTGCCAGTTGTATCACCGGGGTTCGTATGTCTCCTTGGATATACACCGTGGGAGCTTTCGCAGAGCGAGCTCATTTCCTCACTGCCGGGTGATTCTAATGAATCCACGGGTCAGGTAACCCTTCTGGATAAGACGGGCAAAGGGCTCCGCCTGATCTTCTCCCGTACACCAAACAATTCTGGAGGAACTGACTACACTTTCATCGGGAGGCCAGAGGGGCTTGTATTTCCGATCAGGGAGCTTGAGCGGCTTGCTGAGATGAAAGTTCATGTACCTGAGGACCTGCTTGCGTTCCTTGTAGATGTTCTTAACCTGGAAGCGGCGGTTCTCCTGACACGCTCAACCGTTGGTTATGTTCCAATATGCACGATCAATGTGGAGATTGACACTGAACATTTCGAGACAAGCAGCATATTCAATCCTGAAAACCTTCAATTCCCGATCTGGGTCGACCTGGATGAAGATCGCGCACCTCTGAGCCTCAGGGGTCAATGCCTGGTTTACCCCTCAGGACACCTGATCCTCGTGGCCCCATGGAGAGGTGATGCGGATTCACTTCAGCAGAGAGCAGACTCCATCATGCCTGCGCTCTCGATGAAATACGAACATTTCAGGGCCACACATGGAGAGCACAGACTTCAGAATCTGCTCTGCGAATTGGACCTGCTTCTAGCAGATCAGTCTAACCACAATTCTCTTCAGAAAATTCTTGAGACAGCTGCTATGGGTTTTTCAGCCACTGTTCTGGCAATTTTCGGACCGGAGGAGTCGGCAAGCCCGATAGCGTCAAGTAATACAGACAATGAAATAGAAAAGCTGCTTACATCGGATCGCCCTTTTGAAGAATGTTTCAATGACACCCACGTTTCGATCCTGAACAACGGTTTCATACTTCTTGCAGCATGGAATGATGAAAGGGAAGTTCCGTACAAGGCAGTCGATGCCTTTGGAAAAAAACTGAACAAAATCGATCTCGATAAACTGCGTCTGGATGATACGAACCTTCCGGACTTCTCTCAGCTGCAGGCTGTT
>JAGLOY010000122.1 GCA_023138735.1 Candidatus Aegiribacteria sp.
AATTCCAGGCAGTGTTTCGACTGTCCTGTCAATCACCTTTCCGCTTCCGGAAAGAAAAGCGCCAGACTTGAAAACCACCAGGGTTATGTAGAAGAAATATACCCGACCGGTAACGGTTTTCTTATAACCTGGACCCTGCTTCCTTCAGAAGGCGTAACCGATTCATCAACAAGGGAATCGTATCCCGGAGGAGAAGCTGAATATACACCCGATGGGGAAATAGTATCCTGGAATGGCTGGTTTCAGGAAGCTACCGGAGTCGGTTCGGAACAGGTAAGCGGACAGAATGCTGCTAGAATTCTAAACAGGATCGGCTCACCGGCTCTTCTTTCTCAATACAGAGCAGGGCTGGCAGGGGTTTTCATCCCCGAACCCGTGGAATTTATATGGAAGGGAATGAAGTGCTTCAGTCGCATGAGAATACCGAGATCGGGTGAGAATATTCTTCACACAGTTCTTGACTCGAACAGAGCTGGCATAGCCGATGCAATCACGCTGGGTCCGGGTACTCTTTCTTCATCTTCTGAACCACGCTCTCTTGCGGAATACCTCTCTATTGCATGCAGAAGAGAAGGATGGGAATTCGATGTATCCGGCACCACTTCTGAGGAGGGCGCACCAGTATGGTTCGCGAGACGGGCTGCAACGGATCTTCTCTCAAACCTTCTGCATATGCTGGCTCCCATGTGCCCTGACAGATGGGCTGGACTTGAAACAGGCTGGCTGGACAATACTCCTGAAACCGGGGCATTTTCCTTTCTTCCAGGGCAATACCATGTCATTCAATTCAGACTTCAGGGAATCGGAATAGCTGAGAGATCATCAATTCTGAGACAGCTGAGTATCCTTTTCCGAGGGTTCGGAGGGTGGCTTGCCGGGTCCCCCGATAAGGATGTTCTGCAGGTGGGTCTTCCGGCTGGCAAGAAGTACTACAAGGAAGTTGACGCGATTATCTACTCCCCGCTTTCTTCATTCACAGAACTCTGCAGAGAGGCTATTTCCGGGATCAGTTCGAAGAAATTCCATTTTGTGGAGTCAGCAAGGGAGATGGCTGTAAGGCAGCAGACGGCTGGTGCTGTAATATGCAGGCTTGATCAGAGTAATATTCAGTACGCCACAGCACTTGCTGCGCGAATCCCCGATCAGTCGATACTGATCGCATCAGGACTTTCAAGCGGTATTCCATCAATCACTACGAAAGTCAGACATCTTCAGTTACCTGTGGATAGTAAGACACTCCTCTCCGCCATCAGAAAATCGTTAAGAGGTTAGTATGCTGTCAATGATGATTTGCGTTATTCTTCTGACCCCATCAACACCAGAGGATTTTCTGAACGAATTGTGCGAGAACAGCAACGGAATGGAAGGAGCGGAGTTCTGGTCGACACATGCATCAATGGAGGTTCAATCCGCGTTGGCCGATCCTGATTCCCTGATGAAAATTCTAGACGGGATGCAGGAACTTACTGTGAGCACAGGAACAAGAACTGCATTTGAGGAAAGTGACAATGCGTTCAGAATAGAATTCGGTGAATCCAACTGGACCTGGGTCGATTCAAACGGCAGTCTCCATATGATAAAGGGGCTTACCGTTATTGTATGCGTCCAGGGTAATTATACATGGTCTGAAATACCAGTTCTTTCATCGAGATCTGTAAGTGTCGGCAGAAGGGAAAGACTGATCTCGGGTATCCTGATAACATTTCTGGTGATGATATCTACTCTTATTTTTCTAACATGGGCAAAGAGGCGATACCTCTGAGAATACTTCTATTTGAAGCGTTCCCATTCCGATGAGAAATCCAGAATCTGAACAGGCAGTTCCTGAACTGAAAGCTCCAGAGTTACGGCATTCTCTATAAAATCTTCCATTTCCCTCTGAAGAAGTATCAGCTGAGACATGAAAACCTGGTACTTGTTAATGTTTTCAGTCTTATCGGTGGGAAATTCCTTACCTGATTCAAGCTGTTCCTGAAGGTCTTTAAGCAGCGATGAAACAGCTAATATCATTTCCGTAGCCTGATTGAAATCTGTCATTGCTCTCTTCCTGTTGCAGCTTCTGAGGAAGCAGGATAATCGCGAATGCATCCTGATCCGTCAACTCTGAGATGTTCTGTATCCATACCCTTTATATATCTGACAGCCTCGTTCAGAGCCGTCTCCATCTGAGGTCTGCTCCATCCGTCGTACTGCCATGCTGGATGACCTGTATGCTCAAGTATCAATGCGAGCCCTCCTGTTTCCTCGGCCATCCTCATTCCGGTTTCCGGAGGTGATATCCTGTCCCGCATACCGGTAATATAAACAAATCTGGTTTTAAGCGGTTGACCGATGTAATCACAGGGCATGAATACCTTCAGTCCATTCCTAACACCTCTCGGCAGAAATAGTTTCAGAATGGCTGTTCTTAATCTGCCCATTCTTACCATTGATGCCTCGAAGAAATTCCTGAAAACACCGTGCGAAATAACTCCTGCAACACCATCTCCGAGAAGACCGGATACCTTAAGAGCAACGGCTCCCCCCATCGAAGAGCCGTAAATCAGGGTCCTGCTCCTGTCAAATCCCATGCTGTCCCGGACATGTTCAAGAACACCTGCAAGGTCGTAAACCTCTGCTGGACCCCCGCTGGAAACTGGAAGAGGGTGATCGTCATGTCCCCTCAGGGGAACAAGGAATACCGAGAATCCGATTTTCCCGAATAGCTCTCCTGGATGCACCACTGATCCGATGTTCTCGTGAAGACCATGAACAACCACTGCAAGATCGGGACCACCTCTCAGGAAATATCCCTTCATTTGATATCCATCAAGAGATTCAACATGAACCGGTTGCCAGGGAGCTGCAGGAAGGGGACAATCGAGTGGCTGGCGGTATCTGAATCTGTTTGCAAAACCTATTAATCCCGGTCTGGAAGCCATTCTCCTGAAAACCAGCCACGTGCACAATGCTGTAAACATTCCGATACCCCACCCGACCAGTACATCAACAGGATAATGCACTCCAAGGTAGATTCTGCTGAATCCAACAAGAGCGGACAGAAGAAAAACAAATGGAGCAAGGGGTGGGTAGGCAAAAGCTGTAATAGCAGCAAGGGATGCGGAATTCGCAGAATGAGCGGAGGGAAAGGACCTGTTGCCGTACACATCCCCTCTGTAACTTACCTGCATGGAAATGGACTCGTCAAAGCATGGCCTTGCTCTGCCCACATCCCGTTTTAAATGATAGCATATCTGGTCCGAACCTGCTGTGGCAATTATCATGCAGAGCAGCACTATTCTTGGATTTCTTCCGGCAAAAGCTCTTTTCCATCTGCCTCCGGAAGAAGCATGAGGCCTGGTCCTTCCCCACCACAGGAGCATCAGTATGTAAGAAGCAAGAACAGGAATCCAGTTGTCAACATTTGTTATGAAGCGCATCACCGCTGTCAGAAAACCGGAATCAATACCGTTCACCGCAAGGAATACTGACCTGTCCCACGCCGGCCACAGCATCAATATCATCCCCGGGATTCCAGCAGAACATCCAATTCAGCTATCACTTTTCCTTCTCACTCTGTATCCATTTTCTGTACTTCTCCAAATCGGTTCCGATGAATTTAAGGCACAGGCTCACCACAAAAGCATCATCAATATATCCCACTACGGGAATTATATCGGGAATAAGATCAAATGGATTCACGAAATATAGAAGAGTGAATGCAACCGTTGCAATCGTTCGGTATGGCAATCTGTATCTGCCTCTGACCACGTCACTTATCATACTGTATAAGAGCTTGATATCCTGCCATAAACCTTCCAGAGAGTCAGGTATGCCGGTACCCTCAAGCCTGCCTATTTTTCTCCCCGTCTCGGTTGCAGCCTGTTCAACCTGTTCGTCATCGACTGAATCCAGTCCGTTGCGGAAGATCCTCTCGAGTCTGGTCTTATCGTTCTTACCAAGATCGCTCATTGATAACTCCATTTCATTGCACAACATTGTGAACATATCCAAGCGGCCTGTACAGGAAAAGACAGGGTAGTTCGCGGTAATGGTAATGTGTTAGCTTTCTGACTATGAAATTCCTTGTAACAGTACCTCCGGTCATTACACCTTCGGAACCGCCATCGGGCGCCTTCCTGCTTGCTGCAGGACTTGCCGCAAGAGGGGTCGAAGCGGGATTCCTTGACCTGTCGCTGGAGTATTTCAGGTACATCTTTTCCCTCTCCCCTGAAGGCAGAGGATATCCCGCCGTAGTACCTGCCATGGATTATCTGCTGAGTAACTCTCTTTACACACCTCAACAGCATCGCACTTCATCGGGGGTTCTCAATTCCTCAATGAAACTTTTCTCAAAGAAATACCCCGGATGGAAAATTACCTTGATGGACCTTATGCCCCCCGTATCTCTCCACAGACCTTCGGAATTAATAAAGCTCTGCCGCGAAGGTAATACGCCCTTTTCCAGATTCTGGGAGGAGTATCTTCTTCCAGTACTGAAGCGGTACAATCCGGAGACTGTCCTTGTCTCGCTCTCCTACCTTTCGCAGCTGACTGCAGGTATAGACCTGGTCCTGTTTCTGAGGATGGCAGGATACAGAGTCATAGTAGGGGGTTCATTGCTGAGCAGTCTCAGCAGAACCGGAACGGGATATGAACTTGTACGAGGTGTACTCCCTGAATCCAGCCTGAGTGACGGTTCCAGTTTTCCAGGATTCGACTCCGGAAGCGATCCATTTCTGAGCAACCTCTCCTGGCCGGACATGCTGGGAGAATGGAACTATATCTCCGGAAGACCGGTGATCCCCTACACCCTTTCCACGGGATGTTACTGGAACAGATGTCTGTTCTGTCCGGATTCAAGCAGGAAACTCACCCTTTACGGTCATGGAACATTTGAAAGATTCATATCAACAATCCCTTCCACTATAATGGACAGGAATCCTATTATTCACTTCGTTGATTCGGCAATTCCAGGCAGAGCACTGGAAGGAGTACTTCCATTATTGAGGAAGTACAAACTTGATTTCTATACTTTCGCCAGACCGGAAGGGTGGATATCCAGAATTGCGGACAGGCTTAGTGAATCCGGCTGCCTCATGCTTCAACTGGGTGCAGAGAGCGGGAGTAGATCTCTCCTTGACCGTTTTGAGAAGGGAATTGACCCGGATACAACATTGGAAGTCCTGAAAAAGTGCGCTGATACCGGAATAAGATCCTACGTATACATGCTTCTGGGCCTCCCGGGTGAAACAGAGAATGATATAAAAGCATCGATTCGATTCTTGGAGAAAGCTGGTGATTCAATAGACTATATCAATTTCTCCATTTTCAACCTTCCCGTGAACTGCACGCTTACGGACAGGGCTTCCGAATTCGGTATCGATCTGCTCGATCCTGATTCCCCGGATGATGCGATAAGATTGTACCGGTCTTTCCTGCATAAAGGGCAAAACCCAAGAATCAGAGCGAAACGAGCCGTAACTGAACGCTTTACCGAAATCCCAACAGTTGCCGAAGCCCTGAAAAGAACTCCGCGATGGTTCAGAACATCGCACTTCCCGCTTATTAGGATACCGGGTAGAAAATCCGGATTGGCTTCTGATTCCAGGTTATGAAATCCTGGCAACCACAAAATCTCCAGATCGACACAAAATATCGAGGTTTACATTTCCATAGAGCTATCTTAGTATTTAGTGGTATTGGTGTTTTCTATATAGTTTGAAAATACTGATCAATGAATAGAACACAGTAAACAGATCGAAAGGAAGTAGAAGATGGTAGCTTTAGCTCTTGCAGTTTCTGTACTGTTCGGTGTCTCGGCCAATCTTGAAACTGGTGTAACTGTCAATGACGGCAGCACTGGAATCGATGGAGTAGTTAGTTCCTACCCTAACATGCCGCAGGCAATGGGACTGGATTTCGACTCGGCAAACGGCTGGCTCTGGCAGGCAACGCAGAATGATGGATTAGTCTACACCGTTGATGCCGCCACTGGTGTCTATACGGAACGCTTCAATATCAATGATCTTATGGGGACAGACTCTCTGGCTTCCAATGGGTGTTATTTTGATCAAGCCGCTAACTATCTTTACCTTAGCGATTTTAACGGCGACGGCGGAGTAACGTACGGCGATATTATTTACTGTTTTGATGTTGCCAACCCTGATAGTCCAGTGCTAATTGACTTCTGGGACCTTGGTGCGTTTGACGGTATCCTGGGGATAACCTACAAAGCTCCTTACTTCTACTGTAATTACTATACCGCTCTGGAGATGCGTGCAATCTCTCTCAGTCCGGGCGGTACTTCTGTGGTAGAAGATTACTGGACCGGATTGAATTACGGAGGACTCTGGTACGATGAAACCTGGAATGTCTTCTACACCCATGATGCACTTGGATTAGTAGTCCACGTTCTGGATGGTGATGACCCATCAAATCTACTTGACAGTTTCACTCCCGGTATCGAAATGGATTGTGCAATGTCAGATGAGGCAGACCCGGCAATCCTCTGGACCTCTGATCGTGATCCCACACCCTTCAATTACAGAATCGACGACGAGTACGTACCCGTAGCACTCGAGAATTCCACCTGGGGTAATCTTAAAACTGTATTCTAGCTTATAGAATCACAGGACAAGAAAGGGGCATGCCTTCGCGTGCCCCTTTTTCTAGGCGTTCGATACGATAAGAACGGTAAGTGCAGTCAGAAGAGTGATCCAAACCACCACTGCCAGAGTAACCAGTATCCGGGCTTTGGTTACATCATCCCTTGAACCTGGCCGTATCCCCATGCCCAGAAATGTAAGTACTCCCGCCAGATTAATCGAGATAAGATTCACTGCGAGAAGCTGAAGGGCTCCCAGAGCCCCGCTGTAATCACCAAGTGCGCTCAGCATACCTGTGACAACAAGGGGGGGCATAAGGGCGGCAGCAACCATTACCCCGATAAGTGTAGCTGGCGCACCAGTACTTAAAGCCAGAGCTCCGGCTGCACCGGCTGCAAGTGCAATAACAATATCGGTGTAATTTATGGAGGTTCTTGAAACTATCTCAGACACATGTGGATCGATATTGAAGATGATCCCCACGATTACAGCAAACACCAGAGCTGCTCCTATCCTAAGAATGTTTTCTCTAAGTGCTCTCAGGATTAAACTGAAATCTCCAAGGGTCACACCCAGTGCAAGACCCACGTTCGGTCCTAGAAGGGGAGCAATAACCATTGCACCGATTATCACAGCAACATTGCTTCGGGCAAGACCCACTGCGCATACGACCGCTGACAGTATGGTCATGACGATATTGGGCCAGGAAGTACGCATCATTTCCTGCACATCAGCGTACAATTCCTCCCGGCTAACTCTGTGCATTTTTCTGTGCAGAATTCTTCCGGGTTTCCTGTCTTGCTCTGGAGTTTCCTCGGGAGCTGGTATGGAGGCTTCAACCGGCAGGGAGACGATTCTGAGTTCCTCCCCTGAATCGGCAAGAGCCGCTCTGAGCCTGTCTGTTACCTCCTCGCTTCTCTCTGCTTCTACAAGAATGTGAAGCTGCGCCTGCTCGTCCGATAGTTTTTCCCACCATATGGAAAGAGTATCAAGGCTGCTTACGGATGATCTTGCAAGCTCAAGGCGGTCAGCCGGCATGAATACTTCTATAAGGCGTACGGCCATTTCAGCCTCCAGCAACCATATCAGAGAAGATTACTGGCAAGTTCAGCAAGCTCGCTTCTCTCACCTTTGACCAGATTGATATGGGCGGAGATCTTCTCATCCTTCAATCGGTCAACAAGGTATGTAAGCCCGTTGGACTGACTGTCCAGGTAAGGTGTATCGATCTGGTAGATATCACCCGTAAAAACGATTTTCGTCCCCTCGCCAGCCCTGGTTATTATTGTTTTAACTTCATGTGGTGTAAGGTTCTGAGCCTCATCAACAATAAAATATATACTGTCCAGGCTCCTGCCTCTGATATATGCAAGAGGAGTAATGCAAAGTTTCTCCAGCTCTATCATCTCCTGAAGGTTATTGTATTCTTTGCTGTCGGATGAGAAACGGTTCTTAATAACAGCGAGATTATCCCACAGGGGCTGCATATATGGATCAAGCTTACTCTGAACATCTCCTGGAAGGAATCCCAGATCCCTGTTTCCAAGTGGTACCACAGGACGGGCCAGGTAAATCTGCCTGTAGTCATGCCGCTGATCGAGTGCTGCTGCAAGTGCAAGAAGGGTTTTCCCTGTACCTGCTTTCCCTGTCAGGGTTACCAGTCTTACGGCAGGATTCAGCAGCGTATGCAGTGCAAAGGTCTGTTCTGCATTACGGGGTTGTATTCCGTAAGCCCTTGTCTTGATTATCCTTTCAAACTCATCGCTTTCAGGGTTGTACCAGGTAAGAGAGCTGGTGCTGCCGTTTCTCAGTATGAAGAACTGGTTAGGAACAGGTTGTAGTTCAATGCCTATTTCTTCCCTTGGAACCGAAAAAGGCTGGTGGTAGAATCTTGAAATAATGTCCTTATCGACATCCTCAAGTAACCCGGTTCCGGTGTACAGTTCATCAATGTTCTCCACTTTCCCGGTTTCGTAATCCTCAGCCTGAATCCCAAGGGATTTAGCTTTCATTCTCAGGTTGATATCCTTGCTGATAAGGACAACCGACCGTTCAGGGTTAGCGCACCTGAGCCGGTCAGCAAGTGCAAGAATCCTGTGATCCGGTTTGTTCATGGAAGAGAAGGCGTTTTCCACCGAAGTTCCTTCGAAAGGCCCGGCAATCTTTACGAATAGTTTTCCCCTTCCCGGACCCAGGGGTAAGCCTTCACTGAAGAGACTTTCCCCGGAAAGCTTATCCAGTTTGCGTATGAATTCCCTGGCCTGAAAGTTAATCAGATCGTTTCCCTTCTTGAATTCATCAAGTTCCTCAAGGACAGTTATTGGAATAACAACATCATGCTCCTGGAAATTGTCGATGCAGTTATGATCGTACAGGAGCACATTGGTATCGATTACAAAAAGATGTGGTATTTTATGTGTATCCTTCAATTCATATGTCCAATCTGTTCCGGTTATCGTGAAACTAAGCTGATGATGATGTATATGAACTTTTGAATGTAATAACCAGTAATATTCTGGCTATTGCATTTTTCAACTGTTTTTTGCATTTTACCGGCTGCCTGTAAACCCTTACTAGTGAGCCGCTAGCTCAGTTGGTAGAGCATCTGACTTTTAATCAGAGGGTCGGGGGTTCGATTCCCCCGCGGCTCACCA
>JAGLOY010000123.1 GCA_023138735.1 Candidatus Aegiribacteria sp.
CCATGAACTGCGAAAGCTGACTGGAACCGAAGAAAGTGTTTATCACACTTGACAGAGTTCTGGAATTGACAAGATCGTGGGGAGTTAATTTTTCACGGTCCTGATGTCCCATTCTGTCCCGTATGGTTCTTGCCATTCTACTGAGACCTTTGGAGAATTCCTGCCCGAGAAGCTCTCCGACCGTTCTGACCCTTCTATTTCCGAGATGGTCTATATCATCCGAAGTATTTCTGCCCTCGCGAAGTCTGATGAGGTTTTCAACAATGGCAACCATATCAGGGACGGTGAGAGTCAGCTTCTCCATGGAAGTCGAGATGTTAAGCCGTTCGTTAAGCTTGTACCTTCCAACCTCACTGAGGCTGTACCGTTTTGAATCAAAGAACATCGATCTGAGGTAGCTTCTCGCGTGATCAAGATTCGGCGCATCAGTACCTCTGAGCGCTTCGTAGATCCACATTGTGGCTGAATCTTCGTTCTTCTCAATTCCGGCTCCCAGAGATGTGGCTTCCTTGGCAAGGGTTTTCCTGATCCCATCGAAATCGTTGGTTTCCATACGCGGGGCCAGGAATTCAGCCTCTTTAATCCCGTGTTCTACAAGCATTTCAATCTTATCGATGCTCTCTACAGGTTCATCACAATGAGCGAGCAGCTCACCGGTCTGGGGGTCAATGATATCCTCAGCAAAGGATTTAAGAATAAGCTCGATAGCTTTCGAACGACTCTTGAGAGCCGATTCAAGATCTTTTGTAACCTTCGGATAGAAGCTCGATAGTATAACTGCATCAGAACCAAGACCAAGAGCTCGAAGAAGCATTGTTACAGGTATTCTTTTTGGACGTCTGTCTATGTTCACATAAATGATATCGTTGTGATCAAGCTTCAGATCCAGCCAGGATCCTCTCAGAGGAATAACCCTGGATTTGTAGATTCTATTTCCCCGCTGCATGGTCGTTTCTTCGAAGAAAACTCCCGGACTTCTGTGCAGCTGGTTGACGATTACCCTTTCAGCTCCGTTTATCACGAATGATCCGGCCCTTGTCATGAGGGGAAGTTCCCCCAGAAAAACTGACTGGTCAATAATCCTGGATACTCTCCAGGAATCCGGGGAAGGCTTGCCATCCTCTGTATCCAGAAGGTTTCGGAAAACGAGCCTGAGCAGGGCTGTCAGTGGAACAGAATAACTGAGTCCCTTGTCCATAGCTTCCTGAACCGTGTACTTAGGTATACCCAGTTCGTAAGAAACGTATTCCAGCGAAAATTCGCGGTTGCTGCTCTCGATAGGGAAAGTATCCTGGAAAATCTTGTGAAGACCCTGAGGAAGACGTTCATCCGGGGGAACATCGTCCTGCAGAAATCTGCTGAAAGATTCTCTCTGTATTTTCAATAGATCCGGTATATCGATTACCGGCTGTACTTCGGAATAATTCTTTACAGGTCTGTTAACCTTCACCTGATCACTCCTCACGCCTGTTAGGAAGTGAATTTAAGTTAAACGATTTCAATTCAGTACGGTACAAACGGCGGGAGAGGTTAATGTTGTCCCCCGCCGCATACTCCTGCTGGATGTTACTGAAGCTTGACCGTTGCTCCAGCTTCCTCAAGCTGTTTCTTAAGGGCTTCGGCTTCGTCTTTGTCCATTTCCTCACGCAGCTTAGAGGGAACGTTATCTACAAGTTCCTTGGCTTCTTTGAGGTTCAACTCAAGAACATCCTTCACTACCTTTATAACAGGGATCTTCTTTGCGCCGAAGTCCTCAAGGATCACATCGAACTCGGTCTTCTCTTCTGATGTGCCGCCTGCTGCTGCAGGCGCAGCTACTGCAGCAACCGCTGGTGCTGCTGCTGACACGCCGAACTTCTCTTCCATCTCTTCAACGAGTTCGGCAAGCTCAAGCACTGTCATGCTGGAAATGGCCTCAATGATATCAGCCTTTTTAAGATCACTCATTTTTTCCTCCATTTGCTGCGGTACCTCCACAGATCCCGCCACTATTATTTAGTTTTCCTTGCTCTCCCTTAATGCATTAACTGCATAGAAGAATTTTCGGATAATTCCACTGCTTACAGAAACGAATCCCTGCAGTGGTGAGCGGGCTGATCCCATAAATTTCGCAATAAGCTCATCTCTCGAAGGGATATCGGCCAGCCGCATCAGTTTGCCGACTTCGTAAGTCTCACCGGACACAAAGCCTCCCTTTACACGCGGGAGTCCTTTGTGATCAGAAGCAAATTTCTTGATAATCTTTATGGGAAGGACTTCATCAATTGCATATGCCAGTGCTGTCGGACCTTCCATCATTGCATAGATACCCTCATCATTTTCAACTTCTATCTCATTGAAGATTCTTCGAAGAAGTGTGTTCTTGACAACGGTGAAATTAACGTTGTTCTCACGCATTTGGCTTCTGAGTTCAGTCATTGCCTCAACGTTGATCCCGGTGAAATCAGTCAGTATTACCGATCCTGCTTCGCCCAGGTCCTCAATCAGGGTGGCTACAACGTTCTCTTTCTGCTTTCTTGAAACAGCCATCTGTATATCACCACCTATCGCATCCGGGCGCGTAGATCGTTAACATCGATCTTTATCCCGGGTCCCATTGTGGACGAAACTGATATGTTCTTCATGTAGAGTCCCTTAACGGTTGACGGTCTTAACTGCAGAACCTTCTCAAAGAATGACATGACATTCTGTGCCAGGGCTTCCTTCTCGAAACTGGCTCTGCCTACCGGTACATGCAGGTTGCCGGTTTTATCCACCCTGAAGGTGATCTTTCCAGCTTTGGCTTCTGCAACAGCTCCTGCAACGTCTTCGGTAACCGTTCCTATCTTGGGGTTGGGCATAAGACCTCTGGGGCCCAGTACCCTTCCAAGTTTTCCAACGGTTCTCATCATATCAGGGCTGGCGATGACCACATCAAATTCAAGCCATCCACCCTGGATCCTAGCGGCTAGATCTTCATCACCAACAAAGTCAGCTCCAGCATCCTTTGCCTGATCAGCCTTTTCTCCCGTAGCAAAAACAGCAACTCTTGCGGTCTTTCCTGTACCATTGGGCAGAACACATGATCCCCTGACCATCTGTTCGGCATACTTGGGATTAACGTTCAGCGAGACGGCAATCTCAACAGTCTCATCAAAACCAGCGGTTGCTAGTTCCTTTACAAGCTCACAGCTTTCCTCAAGCGTGTATTTTTTATCTTTGTCAATACTCTCACGGGCCTGTTGGAATCTTTTACTCATTCGTGCCATATCAATCCACAACCTCCAGCCCCATGCTCCTTGCGGTGCCTGCGATCATGGAAACCGCCGCCTCCATGGATGCAGCATTGAGATCTTTCTCCTTAAGCTTGACGATCTCGCGACACTGCTCCTTTGTTACCGTACCGACTTTTTCCCGGTTTGATTCCGGAGATCCCTTCGCCAATCCGGCAGCTCTCTTCAAAAGAACCGCTGCTGGAGGGGATTTCAGAATGAAAGTAAAACTTCTGTCCTTAAAGACGCTTACAACCGCAGGTATAATAAGTCCTTCGCTCCCCCGGGTTCGGGCATTGAATTCCTTACAGAAACCGGCCAGGTTGATTCCGTACTGTCCCAGAGCGGGACCAACGGGTGGAGCCGGTGTTGCCTGCCCTGCGGGCAGCTGAAGCTTTACCATACCTAGAATCCTCTTAGCCATGGTAAGCACTCCTTCCCAGACGCTGTAACCTCCCCTTACTGGTTACGGCAGCCTTTCCAAAACGAGACGGATCATTCCGCCTCCAGTTAGATCCGGTCTTCGATCAGACCTGACGAACCTGTGAAAAATCAATCTCAACAGGTGCTTTGCGGCCAAAAATGGTGAATATCACCCTCACCCTGCCGCGTTCGGGGTTTATTGATTCAACAACCCCGGTGAAATTATTGAACGGACCCTCTATAACTCTTACAGTCTGTCCTACCGAGTAGGGTACTCTGATAACTTTCGCCTTATCAGAACCATCCGCCTGTCCTTTCAGCCGACTTATTTCGGTATCGGTCAGCGGTACAGGATTTCCCTGGTTCATAGGCGGAAAACCACTAACATTGCTCATAGAGCGAATGTCCATGATTATTTCAGGGCTTAGATCAAGCTGAACGAATACGTAACCCGGATAGAGCTTTTTCTTTCTTGAAGTCTTCCTGCCCCTGACATTCGAAGTAATCTCCTGAGTCGGAATGAGAACTTCACCCACCATATCGGGATATTTCCTATTAAGCAGTCCCTCCAGAAATATCATAACCCGTTTCTCGTACCCGGAGAATGAATTTACAACGTACCATTCAAACCTGCTGTTATCCTCTTTCTCAGGTGAAGCATCTTCTTCGACTTTTTCCTGCTCAGTAATCTCTTCTTCAACCATAATCCTGTCCTTCTTGAACTGCAGCTGTTGGCTTCTAATGAATAAGTCTGATAAGGCCGTTAATCAGAATTGCGGAGGTCTGGTCAGCGGCAAAAACCCATACTGCTGTTATACCTACCCCGAAGAGAACAACCCATGTTGATGAAATAACTTCTTCTTTTGTCGGCCATGTAACTTTCGTCAGTTCTGCCTTCACTTCTATAAGAAATCTGATGGCAGTCTTGATACCCCTCACAATAAAGTTGCCGTCCCGGGTCTTCCTGCTAGCCATAATATGCCCTCTTTCTTTGAGCCTTATTCCCTCTGAGAATGATGGCAGGGCCGGAAGGACTTGAACCCTCAACCGCCGGATTTGGAGACCGGTGCACTACCAATTGTGCTACGACCCTGCGCAACTTCTTAAGAATAGATTACTTCGTTTCCCTGTGAAGGGTATGCTTATTGCAAAATTTGCAGTACTTTTTCATTTCCATTCTGCCGGTATCCGTAGAGCGGTTCTTGGTGGTGCTGTAGTTGCGCTGTCTACATTCCTGGCAGGCGAGCGTGATAATTACCCTCACTTTATATCCTGTCTATTGTTCAATTCTATCAACAAGTCCGTGACCTACTGTACGGCCACCTTCACGGATAGCGAAACGAAGCCCCTCTTCCAGGGCTATAGGAGTAATAAGCTTGACTTTTACTCCATCAATATTATCACCGGGGAGAGCCATTTCGCGACCTTCCGGAAGTTCGATCTCACCCGTAACGTCTGTTGTACGGAAATAGAACTGGGGACGGTATCCGGTCTTGAAATGCTTCTTCCTGCCGCCGTCTTTTTCACTGAGAATAATGATGTTGGCGAAGAAATCGGTGTGAGGAGTGACCGAACCTGGCTTCGCAAGAACCATTCCTCTTTCCAGTTGATCCTTCTTCATTCCGCGGAGAAGGAGACCTACGTTGTCCCCCGCCTGTCCTTCATCCAGAATCTTCCGGAACATCTCAACACCGGTACATACAGTTTCTATGGTTTCGTGGATTCCGACACGCTCAAGCTTGTCACCTGTATGTACAATTCCCCTCTCGATCCTGCCGGTTCCGACAGTACCGCGACCCTCAATCGAAAATACGTCTTCTACAGGCATGAGGAATGGCTTCTCTGTATCACGTTCCGGTGTAGGGATCCATTCATCCACAGCTGCCATAAGCTCATAGATACACTTCGCATCTTCGCTATCCGGAGATCCATCGGAGTTAAGAGCCTTGAGTGCGCTGCCCCTGATAATGGGAGATTCGGTATCGAATCCGTACTTCTCGAGAAGCTCTCCGACTTCCATTTCAACGAAATCAAGAAGCTCATCATCGTCGATCATGTCGACTTTGTTAAGGAATACCACCATTCTTGGAACGTTAACCTGACGTGCGAGAAGCACATGTTCCTTAGTCTGTTCCATAACACCGTCATTGGCAGCTATAACAAGAATGGCGCCATCCATCTGGGCGGCTCCCGTTATCATGTTCTTAATGTAATCGGCATGACCAGGGCAGTCTACGTGAGCGTAATGTCTGTTCTCTGTTTCGTACTCCTGATGGGAAGTGGCGATTGTAATACCGCGCTTCTTCTCTTCGGGAGCATTATCGATCATGTCGAATTCAACATAACTTACGTTATCAAACTGCGTAGCAAGACACTTGGTTATTGCAGCCGTAAGGGTTGTCTTGCCATGATCAATGTGACCAATCGTTCCTACATTTACATGCGGCTTCGTGCGCTCAA
>JAGLOY010000124.1 GCA_023138735.1 Candidatus Aegiribacteria sp.
AAATTCAAGGCCGGAAAAGGTCTTAAAGACGCTGTTCTTTAGGAAATCATCATTTCAGGGAGGCGGTTTCACTACCGCCTCCCGTTTTTTACAGATAAAGTATTATGCCACTTGACCTTTCTGTAGTTATTACAACATTCAACAGTGCCGCAACTCTGGGAGATACCATTGAATCTCTCTTGAGTCTGGATATTACTGAATCTCCATGTGAAATAATTGTAGTTGATAACGCATCATTTGATAACTCTGCAATTATCGCTGATGGATACAGCCAGGTTAATCTGCTTCGATGTCCTTCAAACCTGGGTCTTGCCAGGGCGAACAATATCGGAGCTGATATTGCTTCAGGAGGCAGTATACTCTTTCTGAACCCGGATACCGTGATCCTGCCCGGGGCGCTTCATATTCTGATGAAATTCCAGCTGAATCATCCGAACGCAGCTCTTCTCGGTCCTTTGATGCTCGATTCCGGCGGTACTATCCAATCCACTGCACGTACTTACCCCACGCTGCTTGATATCGTCCTCCGAAGAACATCACTTGGGAAGCTGCCGCGAGCGGAGAAACGTCTTCAGAAGCACCTCAATCCCGCCGACACTGACAAACCGTCCAAAGTGGACTGGCTTGTGGGAGCCGCGATGTGGCTTACTCCGACGGGAAGGGAAAGAGTAGGACTGATGTCAGAAAAATACTTCCTGTATTTTGAGGATGTCCAATTGTGCATGCGCGCCAGAGAAAGGGGAATGGGTGTCTGGTTCGTACCCGAAGCGGTTATCAGGCATGACGGCAGGAGAGCAAGCGCAGGTGGATCCACGAGGGCTCTCTGGTTGCATTTGAGAAGTATGGTTAGATTTTTCAGTGAGTATCCATGTGCTTTAATAGGTAAATGCAGTACTGACCATAAGAAGGACTGACATTTGAAGAAGAATGGAACAGCAGCTTCGTTTCTCCTGCCACTCGGAGATTTTATCCTTATTGTCGGCGTTTTCATCCTCGGGTACTGGCTCCGTCATTTCGCTCTTTCGAATCTCCTTGAAAGCATGTTCGGAATTTCCAACTATTTCAGGCTCGGACTCTGGAATTACATAGTATCAGGTTCCGTGATGGCGTGCATGGAACTGATGATGTTCAGAACTTTCAGGGTCTACAGACAGGAATTCGGTATAGCTTCGGTGGAGGAATTATCCTGGATTCTTCGTGTATCCTTCATAGCTGTCATCATAACCTTCGCCTTTACCTTCGCATCTCGGCAGCTGATGTTCTCCAGATTTGTTCTGATATTCGCCTTCCCAACCACATCCATTGCGATTTATGCGTGGCACGGTCTGTTCCACAGATTCTTCAGATGGTTTTCCCTTAAGTCCGGCCGAGGAATAAAAGTCGCCTTCTACGGATACGGGAGTTATGCCAGGGAACTTGAGGAGTACATGCAGAACAATGTATCAATCCCTTACATGACTGCCGGTTTCATAACATATGGCAAAACCGAAGATTCCGATTCCGGAGAAGTTCTCAGTTTCGAAACGGATTCACTCCTGTTCGGATGGCTGCATGAAAACGGTATAGATGAGCTGATAATAACTGAACCGGAGCTTTCCAGAGAAGATACTGCCAGCCTGCTTTACAACTGCGAACAGGAAAATATCTCCTACAAACTCATCGCAGATATCTCAGACCTTGTTACACGTACTACCAGGGTGATTCACATGGGCGGAATAACGATGATAGAATCAGTCCCGCCTCCACTTAGTGGAAGCAGCATGATATTGAAGAGGATATTCGACATCCTGCTTACGATTCCCATAATGATAATCCTGTTACCCCTGGGTTTTCTTATAGCTGCCGCTATAGTGATCGATTCGGGATTTCCCGTTTTTTACGTTCAGACAAGGCTTGGCAGGGAACACAGGAAGTTCAGATTGGTAAAATTCAGATCCATGAAGGTGGGGGCTCACGCTGAAAAGAATGATCTCCTGCCCGAAGAGAAGCACGAACTCCTTTCAAAACTCAAACAGGATCCCCGCGTCACGAGGGTGGGCCGTTTCATCCGGAAATTCAGCCTGGATGAACTTCCCCAGCTTCTGAATGTGCTGGCCGGCACCATGAGCCTTGTAGGTCCGCGTCCTCATGTTCCCGAAGAAGTTAAGAGATACTCCATCAAACACTTCAAAAAACTTGAGGTCCTCCCCGGAATGACCGGTGTATGCCAGGTCTCAGGCAGAAATGACCTGAGTTACAGGGAAATGGTTAAGCTGGATCTTTATTACGTTGATAACTGGTCGATATGGATGGACCTTTCAATACTGACAATGACCGTACCGGCAATTCTTCTGCGAAGAGGAGCCTACTGATCTCCTTCTATCTGAATACCCCGCACTATATTTGAGACAAGTGTCCGGACAGCTCCCGATACAATCTCAGGGCTGACAGAATCAAGAGAGATATTATCAGATGCCATCAATATCTCACTCTTCACATTCTGAGGATACCATTTGGGAAGTGACGGATCAAATGGCAAGAACATTCCCACTACCGGGATTCCGGATGATGCCGCCAGATGGATCACCGACGTATCTGGGCTGACCAGAATGGTCACTCCCCGAATGAGGGCTGCCAGGTGTAAAATGCTGGGTGTCACAGGCGATATAAGAACGTCCGGCTCGCTTTGATGTACCGCGCAGGCCGCGGAATGGTCGGTGGGTGAATAGAGTATCAGGGGTTTCAGCCCCATATCCAGAATACGGCTGCATACCCGGGCATATCTGTCTGCCCCCCATCTGCGGTTCTCTCCTCCTGCGGATATGTTAACCGCCGCGCAGTCTCCGGGGAGAATGGCTGACCGGTTCCAGAAGTCTTCCGCAAAGTCGGTCTCCTCCTTCGAAAGGGATACTTCCCTCTTCAATTCAGTCGTTTCAAGTTTCCTGCCAAGCCCGGACAGCAATCCGGCAAAAGCTTCCATAATATGCCCATCCTGCGGAGCGCTGACTCTCACGTTGAAGGGCAGCCGGTTTTCACGATCGATATGAAGCCTCCACCTTGCACCTGAAGAAAGTGCGTATATGAATGAAGTAGTGGAATCATGCATATGCATGTCAACCACTGCGTCAGGATTGAAATTCCTGGCTTGAACAAGGGATGAGATGAAACCTCCGGGATTCTTTCTGTATGTAATGATATCCAGTCCGGTTTCGTACTTGAGAATGATCCTGTTGGATTCCGAGGCTACAATTCCAATCCTGGTACAGGGGTAGAGTTCCCTGAGCCTGCGAATAAGTGGCAGTGTCATTATCATGTCCCCTATTCTATCCTGCCTTAATAACAGTATTCGCTCAAGCCTCTCATCATCCGGCACCGATCCTGGTACTCCATCGTAAGAAACCCTTGAAAAAAGGGCCCGATGAAGCATTTTTCTTCCGAGTATCTCAAGTTTCTTCAGAACTCCAGGCATTTCAGAAATCGGAATTGCCCCCTTCAAGAAGTTTTACATATCCATTTATCACATCCTGCACGCTTATATCCTCGACCCTTTCAGTATGAGTTCGAATAAGTTCGTGCTTAACCTGCCATGGATACCACAGAGGCATATGCTCTTCCCTCTGTGGAAACAGTCCAAGTACAGGTACGCAATAGGATGCGGCAATATGAACAAGAGCAGTATCCGGGGTAATCATAGCCTTTAAATCCTTAACAAGAGCTGCCGCATGAAGGATAGTCCTGCATTCCGGGATAACAATGACCCCGGGAACTGCATCGGAGATCGTAGCGGCTTCATGTCTGTCAGCAGGTGTAGAAAAAAGAATGGGGGTATTTCCAGTACTCAATATGAATGAGCATAATTCAGCAGTTTTGTCAGTACCCCAGAGGCGGGATGGATTCCCTGCTGAAATGTTTACACCAATAGACTTTTTCCACAGGCTCAATCCAGCTTCCCTCCAGAATGAGTCCGCAAATCCGGTTTCCTCTGTCGAGAGCCTCAGTTTTCTGTCAAGTCTCGAATCATCGATATCCCTTCCGAGACCTTCAAGCAGGATCCTTGTGAGATGGGCATAGTGGTGTCTTCCGGATGGCATGGGAACCCTTACGGAAAATGGCAGCCTGTTGTCCCTGTTGGACGCGGACAACCGCAACTTCGCACCTGATACCACTCCGTATATGAAAGATGTGGTTGAATCGTAATGCATTCTGGTATCCACGATCACATCCGGTCTGAAGCGCCTTGCCCCGATCAGGCTCCGGAGATATACGGAAGGTCTGCTGTCGTAGAGGATCGCAGTAAAACCTTCTTCATATTTCAACAGGGGTAAATTTCGCCGGGAAACAACGATCCCCATGGTGGCTTCCGGAAACAGCTCACGTACTTTTCGAAAGAGGGGAAGGCTGACCATCATATCACCGATAGCGTCCCATCTCATCAGCAGTATTCGTTTCAATTGGGCGCCGTCAGGTATCTTTGCGAGTACAGGATCCTTCCCGAATCGGGAAAGAATATGCCTCGATAGCATTCTTCTTCCAGCATCTTCCAATCTTTTCAGCATTCTTCAGATCCTTCTGCCATAAGACCTCCGTGCGGGAAACCTTTCATTCCTGTATGATAACCTTTCCGAATATAATGGATGGTATGAGTGGTCAGAATTGCTGTGTCAGGATGCCGGTTTTGTTTGAAAAGGGTATAACCACTCTTAGTGATTTTCTATGTTATATGTTGAAATATATTAATTTGCAGGTTACTCACATTCTGGCAACAAACATGCTTGTGAAAAATGTAACAATTCAAAACCGGAACTGAAAGGAAGATATCATGGCCGTAAAACATATTAAGGGTAATGAAGTTGAAGGAGCTGCTTCAGCTACAGATAAATTATCACTCATTGATTTCAGCGCCGCCTGGTGCGGACCCTGCAAAATGCTGACTCCAGTACTTGAAAAGGTCTCCGATGACCTTGATGAAAAGGTTTCCTTCTATCACCTGGACGTTGATGAAAGCCCCGATGCCTCTTCGAAATTCGGTATCCGCGGAGTGCCTACAATGATAGTATTCCATAACGGAGAAGAAATCGATAGAATGGTTGGTTTCCGGGACAGGAACGCACTGCAGATTCAGCTGGAGAATCTTGCTGATTCAAAACTGGTGTAAATAACATGGACCTGAAAACAGGACTCGTTGGTTCGGGCTCCTCTGTCAGTCGTGAACTCGATCTTGTGATCGCCGGAGGCGGTCCTGCTGCCCTTGCCGCAGCTCTTTATGCCGCAAGATACGATATTGACCATATCGTTCTTGAAAGCTATCAGCCGGGGGGGCAGGCAGCTCTTACCGCAGTTATCGAGAATTATCCAGGTATCAAATCTATCACTGGAGGCGACATTGTTGCAGCTATGAAGGAACAGGCTGAAAGTTGGGGAGCAGTTTTTGAGATGGCTTCGGTGCTGTCAGCAGAACCGCTGAAGGATATGATTCAGATAAAGGCAGATTCTTCAACCTACATGACCCGAAATCTGATAATCGCAACCGGAGCAGCGCCAGCCAAGCTTGGCGTCCCCGGAGAGGACAAGTACTACGGAAGGGGCGTCAGCTACTGCGCGACCTGTGACGCACCCTTTTTCAGGAATGCCCGTGTGCTTGTTGTCGGCGGTGGAGACAGCGCTGTCAAGGAAGCGCTCCACCTATCCGAATTCGTCTCCGAGCTTGTCCTGATACACAGAAGAGATAAATTCCGGGCAGAACCATACCTTGCTAAAAAGCTTCTTTCGTGCGGGAACTGCACCGTTTTATGGAATACAACGCTGAAGGAGATAAAGGGAGACGAGAGTGTTGAAAGTGCTGTTCTGAATACTCCCGAAGGTGAAAAGGAAATGAAGTTTGACGGAGTATTCATGTACGTCGGACGTAAACCGGCCACAGAACCCTTCGCGAATCTAGTTGAGCTGAACGATAACGGTACTGTAAGAACACACAATATTGTACATACATCAAGAGAAAACGTATTCGCTGCAGGAGATGTAACGGATAACGATCTGCGGCAGATAGTCACTGCGGTATCCGATGGCGCCAGAGCTGCTTCCGCGGTGTTTGATAAGCTGCAGTAAAGGGGATTGATAGAAATGGGCATACTGTCGGACAGTGATGCAGCGGAAGTCACGAAAATATTCGGTGCTCTTGTGCGGGATGTACATGTTAAGGTGTACACGCAGAAACTTGAGTGCCCCACATGCACGGATACCGAAACGATACTCAGGGAACTTGACGGATTATCGGAAAGGCTGAAAGTCTCCTTTCTGAACCCGCAGACTGACAGTGAAGATGCCCGGAAAGATGGCGTCGAAAGAGTTCCTGCCATCATCGTTTCCGATGGAACCCATTGCAGGGTGAAGTTCTATGGAACCCCTTCAGGATACGAATTCAGCTCCCTCCTGACTACCATAATCGACACCGGAGGATCGGAAGAACCGCTTACAGAAGGTACGATTCAATTCCTGAAGGATCTGGATACAGATCTCGAGATGCAGGTTTTTGTCACGCCTACCTGCCCTCATTGCCCTGCAGCTGCAGTCCTGGCATCCAGAATGGCACGCTACAGCAGCAGAGTTCGATCAGAGGTGATCGAGGCCAATGAATTTCCTGAGCTGTCAAGGAAGTTCAAAGTACAGGGCGTCCCGCGAACGATAGTTAACGGTGTTTTCTATGCAGAGGGTTCGCTTTCCGAAACGATGATGACAGATGCTCTGAAAAAAGGCCTCGCAGACGATCCGTCAATTGAAACAAATCTCCTGGACTACCTTCGGCACAACTGAGATATATATTTCAGTAACATTTACTCCAAAGGCAGGTCATCATGAGCACTTTTCTACTGGCTGTAACTCTGTTTTCAGCCCCGGTTACATTTCCAATGGAATCAACCGGTGTGCTTGAAGCCTACAGCTTCTTCAACCAGAACATAGATCACTTCATTTACAGCAATATAGAGACCGATATAACTGTACTGCGGATCGGCCGTTTCTCATGGAGCCTGGGACTGGCTATGGAAACCTATATGGGAGAAAGCTGGAACAGCCCCGAGATGAAGTTCAACATCTATGGCGGACACTGGAATATCAAAACCCAGTTCGGATACCAGCTGGATCCTCTCCTTCTAAGGGTCTATACCGATCATGAGTGTTTTCATAATATAGACATGCCGGACACGCTTTCGGAGTACATGAACAC
Organism: Candidatus Aegiribacteria sp.; assembly: GCA_023138735.1. Classification (GTDB taxonomy): domain Bacteria; phylum Fermentibacterota; class Fermentibacteria; order Fermentibacterales; family JCC-6; genus Aegiribacteria. The sequence continues at coordinate 7,202 of JAGLOY010000124.1, forward strand.
CATCAAACTGGGAGTCGTTCTGGATGAGCCTGCCCCTGAATACAGCGACAGTCTGGTTTTCCTGCCGGCAGGGCTGCCTGACGGCTGGGCTTCTATCGGCTTCTACCGTCCCAGAAGCGATACTTTCCAGAAAGGGCACGATTTCAACTGGTCAATGCATGGAATGTTCGATTTCGAAGGCGTTGCATGGCATTCTTTTCTGTCAGGACTGAGGTACAGATCGGATTTCTATTTTCACAACGACGGCGCAAGCTCATCGAAACACAAAGGTGAATTCTACATTGCCTACGATGCACCCGCAGGAACCTTCGAAGCACACATAACGCACTACTTCAGCGACACACAGCCTTTCCGGTCGCTCGACGGCGAAACCTACTGGGGAATAAGATTCATCTGGTAAACCAGCGGTGTTACGGCAGAGCGGCCAGCGCTGCCTCGTAATCCGGCTCCTGAGTTATCTCGGGAACCTGCTCCGTATACAGAACTGATCCATCCTCATTCACGATAACCACCGCTCTGGATAGAAGCCCTCTGAGTGGTCCTGTTGTAATCTCAACTCCGTAATCCCTGCCAAAGTCGGGTGACCTGAAGCTGGAAAGGTTAACAGCGTTATCTATACCCTCCGTCTCGCAGAACCTGGCGTGGGCAAATGGAAGGTCTGCGGAAATGCAGAGTACTTCCGCACCGGGCCGCGCAGCAGCTTCCGCATTGAAGCGCCTGACCGACATGGCGCAGACCGCCGTGTCGAGACTCGGGAAAATGTTGAGAATGACAGTACCTTCCGAAACATCACTGAGCCTGAATTCGGAAAGGTCGCTGCCGGTCAGTTCGAAGTCAGGAGCCTTAGTGCCCACTTCGGGAAGATCACCGAACGTCTGCACAGGGTTACCCTTAAGAGTAAT
>JAGLOY010000125.1 GCA_023138735.1 Candidatus Aegiribacteria sp.
GATATCGCTGAATTCGGGAAAAACCAGTCCCATATCAAATCTGATAAGAAATGGGGTCAGATCCATCAGTGTCCCTATGCCCACCATCGGCCCCACAGACAGGGAATCGATTGTACTATTGTCTCCATTGTAGGGGTCAGCCCAGCTCTCTCTGGAATAGTGGGCTTCTACCCCGGCATTGACGAACATCTTTCCCAGGCCCTTTCGCACCCCAAGGGAAAAGGCGCACATGTAGCCAGACCTGTCGATGGAGGTGCAGGCGGTATCAGGTGGAGTCATCACATAAGCTGGATCGTAGCCACTGTAATAACCGGATACTTCAATAGTCAGATCATCTGTGAGTTCGGTTTCAACCATCGCCCCGATCATGAGTAGAGCATCCCCTGCATACAACATCCGGGACAGACTGCTCTCGTAGTCCTCGCAACACGAATAGATCTGCGAACCTGTAATAAACCACTTCACAGAAGGTCCGAACTTGAAGGGCAGAGCGGTTGCTCCGATCAGAGGAATCAGTATCAGCATGATAGAAAGTTTCATTTCTACACCTCACAGGGAATTTCAAGTCAATACTACAGCGCAGTTGGTCCTATTACCATCGGCGGAACGCTGAGCTGCCCTTTCCGCTCGGAAGTACCGAGTTTTTCAATCCTCGAAAATAGATCAAGGGGTTTCCAGTTCCACCTGAAATCTTCAACGGGATGAACTATCTTCCCGTCCTCAACCAGGAAGACGCCGTCACGCGTCATGCCTGTCAGGCTCAGTTCCTTCTGGTCTACGAACCTTATGTACCAGAATCTCCTGAAAAGCAAAGCTCTTCCGGGAGTACTGCTGATAAGGTCTCCAATGGATCCTGAATCCCCATCAACTGCAAGTGTCCCGGGTATGAAAAGAGGTTCGCGGCCTGTTTTTGCCGCCCAGTATCTCGTGCAGGGCTGATTGACCAGTCTGCCTTGATCGATCCATACAGCATCACCCGAAGCGAGCCCCTCCCCACTGAACGGGGTTCCCTTAAGAACACCGTTAACTTCACTTGTCATTGTAAAATTGTTACCTGTGACCAGCTCATCCTGTCTGCCCGAGAAGACTGTCAGCCCTTCATCGGCGGGTCTGGCATTCATTGACCATGCTATATACGGGATCAGGTCACCGGAAGCCTGAGGCTCGAATATCAGCCTGTATTCACCAGGTTCAAGCTCCCTCTGATTCTCATCTGCTTCGACTTCCAGTGCTACTTCTTCTATCGCGCTGTCCACAGGAAGGTCATCCCAGGCCTCTGCGCTCAGAAGTCTGAAGCTGGATGGTTTACCCCTGTCCAGCGTTAACCTCATGTAAGCGTCCGTTGACCTGCTGCAGGCAAGGTTACCGGTGGAGGTTCCGATGGCGGTATTCTCATAACTCATACCGACGAGGCCTGCGGCTTCCATTCCGTTCTTCTTTGCAGTGTTTATCGCCCTCGCGGCAGCTTCAGTTCTCCCTGCAGGATCCGCTTCAGCGGTTTTGCTGTCCCATGCATCTACAACAGGGTAAACCTGGCCTGCCGATACAGGTGGCATGTACTCGGGATCGGGGGAAGCGGTCTTCAGTATATCCATGGCATTATCAAGAATCTCCGGGACTGCATCGATGTCTATTCTATGAGTTGAGTAAACGATTTTTCTCTCCCCGTCACCCAGGGTAATCCGGAGTTTACGTTCAAATGTATCCATATTCTGCGTGATTCTGTTCTGGCCGAACCTGACAGCAGCGTCCCTGTTCTCAGTTAAAGTGGCAACAACGTCGGGGGCTTCAGCCTTTTCAAGAACAGCTTCGACTACCTTCAGAAGTTCATCCCTGGTCATTCCGCACCCCTTCCCACTTCAATGTTCCTGAATCTTGATGTGCTTGCTCCATGGGTCATCCTGGCAGACTGCATAGGCTCTCCCTTTCCGCATGTGAGAAGTCCCATGGTTTTAAAAGATCTGTCATCAGCGATACCGTCACAGGATCCCCAGAAATCCCTTGTTTTCGATCGGTAGATAACCTTTTTCAGCGGCTGCACTTTTTTTCCGTTTTTTATCTCCCAGAACATATCGCCGCCGAACTGGAAGTTTATCCTTCTCTGATCGATGCTGAAAGATCCGCGTCCTTCTATATAGATTCCCCTGTTTACATCGGAAATCAGATCGTCCGGAGTAATGGGCTCTTTCCCAGGTTCAAGGTAAAAGTTAGGCTGTCTGTTTATCGGGAAACTGGCGAAATTCATAGCCCTGCAGCATCCAGTGCTGTGTTTTCTGTTGACAAGCAGAGCGGTTTCTCTGACGGAACCGAACTGCTGGAAGATCCCATCCTTGATCGTGTACCATTTCTGACCTGGTACACCGTCATCGTCCCAGCCCCAGCTCGCGACTCCGTACGGCATCGTGTTATCTGCAACAAAATTAACTATCTCAGAACCGTACTTCAATTTCTCCTGATCATCAATATGGAGGAAGGTCCGCCCGGCCATGCTTGCCTCCCATCCCAGAACTCTATCGCTTTCTGTCGGGTGACCAACCGATTCATGCATTGTCAGGCTGAGATGAGTCCCGTCCATGACAAGATCCATCACTCCCGAGGGGCTTTCGGGAGCCTTGACCTTCATTATGGCTTCCTCTCTGCATTTCTCAGCCCATAAAATCATGTCGGTCTTTTCTATCCACTCCCAGCCTGCGATCCTCGCGCCTTCCTGGAAACTTCTACTCTGCATGTCATCATTCAGAACCGCGTACGCCATGATATCCGGCATTGAAAAAACCAGATCGGAAGAAACCAGCGAACCTTCAGTATTGCCGAAAACTCTTCTCTTTCTCTCGAATCGAAGACGGCTCCAGCTCATGTTGATAAGCTTCGATGCGTGCATTATGTCGGCAGCTCTGGCGAGAAGATCAAGTTTTTCCGATCTGGGAATTTCAAAGGGATTCCGCTCACAAGGTCCATCGTAGTGCCCGATCGAAGGAACTTCTTCCGAGAGCCGCACAGAGCCATCCATTACACCGGCTCCAGCGCGGGCAATCGAGACAGCCCTGTCAACGGTTTTGGAAACCAGATCAGAATCGAATCCGCTGCAGGAGGCAAAACCCCAGCATCCTTTCACAAGAACCCTGATACCAATGCCATGTGTGGCCTGGAAATCCGATTCGGCAAGTCTCTGCTTCCTGTATGTCAGGCTTTCAAGATCTGTAGTCTCAACTCTCGCATCACCGTAGTCCACTCCGCGGAATTTGAGCTGACCGACGATCTGCTCGGTCTGGTCTCTCATCTCATCAATCATCACTATTTCCTTCCAGCTTCGTACCAGAAGTATTTCTCCCGGCAGTATCGGTTTCAGCTCTTTCAAGTATTTTCGTCATCTGCATATTGAAGCCTTTTTTCGTTCCCAGCCGTTTGTTGATTACGATGGCAGCCACGATTCCGGCAACAAGCCCTGCACCTGCCCCCAGAGCTCTCTGAAGATCGGTACCGTTCATCATGAACAGGTATCCTGCGAACAGAAGAAAAACGGGAAGGAGAAAAGTTGAAGCGATTATGGTCAGAGATGCGGAGGATCTCAGTTCAAGCTCCACCAGATCTCCCTGAGAAGCACCGATGTCGTTGGGCATCCAGAAATCAGTTTTTCTCTTCTTGCCGCCGGACAGAGAAAGGCACGCATGTCTGGCTTCGCAGGAATTGCACTCATTTCCATCCGTGGGGCAGATAAGAGCTTCATCACCCTTTACATCTCGAACAAGTCCTCTTCTTATCATATTACTCCAGACTAGAGGCTGCCCTGAAAACGATATCCGAAATATCGCGGACAGCAGTTCGATGTTGACATTATATAATGCAATTGGTAATCTGTGAACTTCAGCGTACTCTGACCAGCCTGATTGGAATCCCATCCTAGATGATACAGGAGAGATCATGTATTTTACCGCCCTGGCTATATCGATCCTTCTCATGACAACCGATAGCGATTTCGAGACTTATCTTTCCATCAGAGATTATGATTCAGCACTTGAGGCAGCTGCCGATTCCGATTCACTGAAAGCGGTGGTTTTTCGTGATGCCGGTAATTTTTCCATGGCTTCCATGCTCTTTGAGAAGGCTTTCGAGGAAAATCCCTCTGCGGGACTTTTCGCAGCGATGTGGGAGTCTGTGGCTTCCGGGGCGGAACATTATCCTTCCCTGACGGCAGTGCTACTAAGGGAGCAGATACTGGAATCGGAGGGCGTCCTTTCATGGGGGCCGGAGAATCTTTTATCGCTGATAGAATCCTCGAGTTTACTTGAAGACAGCTTGCTCACAGACAGCCTTGTGCTGGTTCTTGTAGATGATTTTCCCCAATCTTCTGAAGCCTCGGAAGTAATAGGCTGGGAATTCTATGAAGGGCTCTATCCGGTCTGGTACGATGATTCTGCAAGCATAGTTGTTCTGGCGGAATTCCTTGATGACTGGGGTGACAGATCGGCCCTCTGGAGGAGCCTGGCCTGGCAGTATACGCTTTCCTCGGTCCTGGACACTGCTGATTCTTCAAATTGGGAAGGCTATCTGAATGACTGGCTTGTGGCCTGTCCTGAAAACCCACGGGCATGTCTGAGCGGCGCGGCTCTGCATATAGACAGGGATTCATCATGGTCGGAAGCGCTGGTTCTCGCCCAAAGGGGTCTCTACCTTATTCGGGAAGGATGGATTTCTCAGGGAATGCCGGATGAAGAATGGCAGCTGACCGGCCCGGCTCTCGAAGCGGGACTTCAATTCAGGAGGCTGTATGCAATGGCCGGTTCGGGGCAGAAGCAGGAAGCCATGAGTGAACTTATAGATGTTATATCTGATACGGATTTCAACAAGGATGATTACCACACAGAAGCTTCACTGTACTGGCTTTATGGAAGACTGAACCTCGAAAATGGAGATTCGCTGGAGGCTCTGGGCGGCTTTGCCGATGCAGCTGTTGCAGGGGAAGTGAGGAACAGGTGGAGTGGTGAGGCGATTCTTGCAATGGACAGCCTCCTTCCTCCCGATACCACTCCTGTCCGGTGGGCAAGGGAGCGGCAGGATTACGAGGGACCGGTTTTCACTGATGCAACCCATCTGCTGGGTCCGGACAGCATGCTTGCAGGAAGCCGAGTCTCCTGGTGCGACTGGAACTCCGATGGTTTTCCCGATCTTTTCGCGGGACATTCTCTTTTCCAGAACATGGGCGGTTCATCGTTCACGGATGTAACCTCCGAAGCGGGACTGGATTCGTGCAGGGGCAACGGCGGGATATGGGGCGACATCAACAGAGATGGGCTGCCGGACCTTGTTACATCAGGCAACCCGGTTCAGGTATTCGTTAGCAATAACGGTACCCTTGAAGATGTTACCGAAAGTATAGGTATCACTGTAACGCTATCAAGTGTGGAGGGAGTCGCGCTTCTTGACTGGAACTCGGACGGATGGCTTGACCTCTACCTTGCCAGTTACGAAAGAGCTGGCGGCAGGGGATCGGGTACCGAAGACGCTTTCTATTTCGGAAGTGCAGATGGTTTCATAGAAGCTGGTGACAGTATCGGAATGGTGCCGTTTCTTGAAGAACCTCTCTGCGGAAGAGGCGTGAGCCCATGTGATCTCGATCTTGATGGTGATATTGACATCTTCGTATCCAATTACAGACTTCAGGAGAATTTCCTCTGGGAGAACGAAGACGGAGTTGCAGTCAATTCCGCCCTCCGCAGAGGTATTGCCGGACAGAATGTTGGTGGCTGGTGGGGACATACGATAGGAAGCGCCTGGGGTGATTTCGACAATGATGGAGACTGGGACCTTTTCTCGGCCAACCTTGCACATCCTCGGTACATCACCCTCTCGGACAGAAGCATGCTTTACGAACAGCAGGACGGATATTTCACAGATATCAGAAGCAATGCAGGCATCAGGTTTGAGGAGACCCATTCCAATCCTCTATGGGGGGATTTCAACAACGATGGATGGCTCGATCTTTTCGTTACTTCGATATACTCGGACAGACGCAGTTTTCTCTACCTGAACCTTGGAAATGGAACTTTTGAAGATGTAACATGGCTCTCCGGAGCCAGGGTATTCAACGGCTGGGGAGCGGCGGCGGCGGATTACAATCTTGATGGAAAACTTGACCTTGCAGTGGGTTCAGGAGACGGTCCTACACTTCTTGAAAATGTATCCGCAGGCGGCAACTGGCTGCTTGTAAACGTAGATCCACCAGAAAGAGTCAATCCTTCGGGCATAGGATGCACCGTCACGCTTGAGCAGCAGGGCGTTACCCTGATGCGTCAGGTTGAAGGGGGAAGCGGAACAACAAGTCAGAACGGCGGACCGCTGCATTTCGGCCTGCCTTCAGATCAGCCATTCACGTTGAAGCTGTACATTCCAGGTGACACAGCATCGCAGCTGGAGATACAAGGATTGCCAGGATCGATTATCAATATCGGGATCTAGGAGCCTGAGATTATGATTCCGATGTTCTTCATTGATCTCGTCTCATCTCGTACAGCATCATCCATTTGAGGAATACGTAATATGCCGTGATAATCGACGCCGCAAATCCCGGAATTCCCTCAAGAAACCCTCCCCTGAGCAGATATGCAGAAAGAAATCGCCATACAGGCCTGAAGATTATTTGGAATGGACCTGACCTTCTGCTCTTCCCGAACTCCTCCTCCGCCCAGAGGCTGCTGTACTGCAGCATTTTCTCCATCTGATCCCTCAGTGATGAATATGATTCGTGGATCACATGACCTTTTCTGAGAACTCCAATGGTTCCTCCCGACACTTCCAGCCCTTCATGGATACCCGAATCCGGAAAACTGGCCTGTCCATTTCTGAAAAGTCTTAGATGACGCTCACCTGACCATGGACCGAAGCGCATCAGTCTGCCCATATACTGAATTCTGAAAGGAAGGCTGAATCCTGAATGAACGGCTTCTTTATTTACAATCGATGATATCTCATTTGATAATTCTTCGCTTAGATACTCATCGGCATCAAGCGTTAGTACCCAGTCGCCTGAAGCCTGCTCTATAGCCCATTGTTTCTGGGTTGAGAAGCTCTGGAATTCATGGAACAACACTTTTGCACCACAGCTCGCAGCCACTTCTGCAGTCGAGTCAGTGCTTCCGCAATCCACCACTACTATCTCACCTGCAAAGGGAACGCTGCCGATACAGCGAGCAATGCTGTCCTCTTCGTTCAGCGTAATAACAACAAGAGAGAGGTTCATATTACCTTTCTGAAAAACATCAAAACGGAAAATAAGCGTATGATGGATTCCCCGCAACCTTGAAGTGCTGAAGGCACAGCTATCTGAACAGAACGATTGATGATGGAATAATTGATCGATCCTCAATGTATCAGAACCGGAAACAGTAAACTATTACACGGAGGTATGAAAGAATGAAACATCTGATCATCACAGTACTTATCCTTGCTGCGGCAAGTACCTTCTCCCAGGCAGAGCAAGGGGAGGAATCGAGTGCAGGCAGGATGCAGGTTGTTGGAGAAGAAGGTGTTATAGGTGAACTTCCTCTGGAGCACACTTATGTGGAAATTATCGTTAGCGGGAATCTCCAGCGGGCGATCGTTCGCCAGGTCTATGGGAACCCCTATGATGAGCCTATAGAGGCTGTCTATACATTCCCTCTCCCACAGAGCGGCGCGGTTGACAGGATGAACATGTGGATTGGTGAACGATTCATCGAGGGAAAAATCCACGAAAGGGATCTTGCCCGTCAGATCTACGAGCAGGCGATCGAGTCAGGTCAGACCGCAAGTCTCCTCGAGCAGGAACGCCCGAACATCTTCACGCAGAGTGTCGGAAATATCCTGCCGGGTGACAGTATTGTGATCGAGATCAGTTATGTAGCACCTGTGGAGTACGATGATGGTGAATACGAGATCGTATTCCCGATGGTTGTAGGACCCAGATTTGTACCACCGGGTGATTTTCTGCGGGTGATATTTGACACTGACACAGTCTCAACATCAGTGGAAGACGCTGATAGAATTACCCCTCCGATCGTGCCGGAGGGAACCAGAACAGGATATGACATCGAACTTTCCGTCACCATTAACCCGGGTGTCGAGATAGTGGGTTTCGAGTCGATTAATCACGAAGTGGATGTCGATCTCCTCTGGAGAACCGGGACTGTAACCATCTCACTCAAAGATGAGGATGTTATCCCCAACAGGGATTTTGTACTCAGGTATACAACTGCATCTGACAGAATACAGACCGGAGTAATATCCCATAATGGTGAGCTGGGCGGCCACTTCATGCTTATCCTCCAGCCGGACGCTGATATTGATATCAATGAGATCACTCCCAAGGAGATGTTCTTTGTTGTTGACTGCTCCGGATCCATGAGCGGCCAGCCGATGGGTGTCGCCAAAGAAACCGTCAGACAGTTCGTGGAGGGAATGAACCCTGACGATACCTTCCAGATCATGAGATTCAGCGAAGTTGCAAGCAGCATGTCCAGGAGCCCGCTGACCAATACTCAAAGTAACATAGAGCAGGGTGTACGGTTCATCAACAATATGAGCGGTACCGGTGGAACGATGATGATCGAAGGCGTAAGGGCTGCCATTGGTTACCCTGAAGATCCTGACAGAATGCGATTTGTCATTTTCCTTACCGATGGTTTCATCGGTAATGAGGCGGAGATACTTGGTGAGCTGCAGAGCACTCTTGATGAAAACACCAGACTCTTCAGTATCGGTGTCGGCTCCAGTCCCAACAGGTACCTGATTGAAGGGTTAGCTGAAGAAGGACGAGGGCATGCTTACTACGTGGGACTGAACGAGGATCCCACCGAAGCGGTAAGTGCGATCTATGAGAAGATCAACGATCCTTACCTTGTCGGTATCAGTATCGACTGGGGTGATCTTGATGTTCACGATATATATCCTTCCAGAATTCCTGACCTGTACGCCGGAGAGCCTCTCATAATCGTTGGACAGTACGATGGCTCAGGAAGCGAAACAGTAAATCTTACAGGTACTGTCGCAGGCAGACGCTGGAATGAAGAGCTTCGGGTTGTCCTCCCTTCGCGCGAGGGGAACAACGATGTAATAGCCACTCTCTGGGCCCGGAAGAAGATACACGACCTCAACCGTCAGATGTACAATTCCTACGGTTACATCGAGCTGAATCAGGACATCATAGATGAGATAACCGACACGGCTCTCGACTATCAGATAATGAGTGAATACACATCATTCGTTGCGGTATGTGAAGAGGTAAGAACCGACCCCGATGGTAATCCTGTAACTGTCCATGTTCCCGTCAACATGCCCGACGGTGTTTCGTACGAAGGCGTGTTCGGCGGTGAAAGAACGGAAGCTCTGTACAACTCCAGCGGATCTACATTCAGAAGCGTTCAGGCACCTGTATCCACCATAGGCAGCGGAGGTTTTACATCCTACGATGTATGTGATGAAGTCAGTGCTGACTACTACGTCGAGTACGAGCAGACCGCCTGGTTCGGCACTGTCAGCCTTGTATCCGCTTCTCCCACGCTGGGGCTGCTTCCATCGGTGGTTCGTTCCGCAGTTCGGGAACTCCTTGCAGACATGACGGAAGTGTACCAGAGCTATCTTGACGAAATTGATGACGCCAACCTGTGGCCAACAGGTATGGTCACATTCAGTATTGAGATCGATGGAGCCGGAAACGTAATCAGCGTTTCGCTGATCGGCAGCGGTCTTGACAGTGAAGTTAATGAAAACCTGAGCGAAGTTCTTGAAGGGCTGCATATCCAGGTTCCACCCGATGGAGCCGGCTCAATTCAGGTTCAGCTCAGTTTCCAGAAGACCTGGTAATCTCAGCTGATTCAGCATGTAAGGGGCGGGATCTCTCCCGCCCCATAGCTGTATTGTCAGGCTCTCAAGAAACAGAGCGTTTTCTTTCATGAAAAATACATTATAGTTTAAAGTACTAATAAAAATGGTGATAGGAGGAAGAATGAAATCGATCCTTTTCAGTATTATTGTTGCATTTGCATGTTCATCCTTTGCCGACTGCGTAATATTTGAGACTGTCTTTGAGGAACTGCCGTCAGGCTGGCACAACGACCGCTGGACATTCAATAATCCAGGTGCGAAAGCACAACATTACTCTGTCGGTGAATTCTGGGAGTGCGATATGAGTTCCTCTTTGTATCCACCTCAAGTATACTATTTTGTCCCTGACGGAGCTGACTCCGTCGTTGTTCATATCGAACACATTCTGAGTGCGACTACCGATGAGGGCTCAGCCTCTGGTCAGTTTTTCATCTCATCGACTACGATCGGGGGAGGTGTCATATACGATGAGGGTGTGTTCTGGTACAGTTCCATTACGGACGATGAACCCATCGTATACTCGATAATTGATCCACCGGACGGGACTTATCTTGGTTTTTATTTTCATGCAGAGGCTGATGCTGGTCCATATGAATATGCGTCCATCAACTGGAAGATACATAGTAT
>JAGLOY010000126.1 GCA_023138735.1 Candidatus Aegiribacteria sp.
GTTCCTTATCGTAACTCTTTCGCTGACCACCTCTTCTATTCAGCCACTTGAATGTACATTGAAGTGACCAATAGTAAAAGCGGACTATCGCTCGTGAGTTTCCAATAATTCCGTAGTAGTTGTAGTGCCCCTGTAATCAACAATTCAAACCTCTGAAGAATTCCTTTCCTCTGAGATGGCGATTAAGCTTGATCCACTCCTTGATGCGACAGCAGGCTGCCTGAAGTTTCTTCGGGGCAGTCCGTCTTGCAACACAAGGATTCCCCTTGTGGTCTTCCTTTCAATAGAACTCGAACCCGAGGAAGGTGAAACTTCGCTGCAATCCCAACTGATTCCGGCTGAAGCGCAGAAGCCGTGTCTTATCAGTAGCTACCTCAAGCCCGAAACTTGCCCAGCCTCTTCGGTAGAACCTTGTAAAATCGTTCCGCATCTCCCTTATACTGGAAAGCACACACCCAATCATCCGCGTAGCAGATGATTGTGGTCTCTCGACGGAAATCTAATTGTCGCTGGACAGGATTGTACACTTTCTCAGTGATATCTCCTTTCATCTGCCGGCATCTGCACCTGAAAACGGGAACGCGGAGGTGCGGAGAAATGATCTTCTCTGTTTGACTGTGAATCGACCGGAATCTATGCTCTCTTCAAACTGAATCGGGCGGAATCGCTCAATTTAGGATAACACTACAAAATTGCTACTGTCTATTTATAGTGGCTATATACTCTCTTCGTTTTGCATCAATCGCTACAGCTAACTGATCATAGAATCTACCCACGTTGAGAAGCGGAACAATGTTTGGTAACAGCCAATTCCGCTTTATTGCTCTATATCTACCATTTCTAACTAGTTCTTTGCGTTCTTCATGAGTTCTACAGATTGCATGGATCATGACATTCGCCATCTCCCCCGGACCACTAGTTGCTGGAAATCTGTACCCATCAACACTATCAGTAACTTGGCAAGCAAGGCCCCCTTCATCGGGAACTAGGATGAGGGGACCGGTCGAGAGGCCTGAGGCCCTCGCCTCCAGTGGAGCAAGGCCAAAGGGCTCCGAGCGAGCCGCGCTAAGAGCTATTGTGCAGCTCTTATGAGAATAGTACTGTGCGGGTAAACCCGTACTAAAATCGCTGTAAGTGGTTACTCCAGATTGAGCCTTTGCTACAGCGATGACTTCACGATAGTAATCCTTATGACACATGTCAGGAATCGCATGCAGTACTAACTGGAAGCTCGTGAGTTGCTGTCTGACAAGGCGGAATGCTTCAAGCACTTCTAGCATCCTCTTATATGGCGCACACCTACCAGACATAAAGATAACTTGGGGAGATAGCGATTCTTCATGTCGGAAGTTAAACATCGAGAGCCCGTTCTCAACATCTATTAATGAGGATGGAGATGCCTCATATTCGGATAGTAGATGTTGCCTCATATATGGGGAAATGCAGACTATTTTCGCGCTGCTCTGATAGACTCCCTTGATAACTTCAGCTTCGATCTGTGAGATACCTGTGCCCTTCTCATCATACACATTTGTCTTGCTTGTTGAATGTGGAATCCAGTAGACAAATACATTGTCTGGATAGCGCTCTACAACTGAGTATGAGAATGGTCCATCATGGCAGAAAGCAAGGACTCTTTCGTATTTGCAAGAGATATCTGCCAAGATACCAGACAGGTCGTTGGAGCAATCGTGCCACTTCTCAGGAGACGGCCACCTCTCCTGAATAGGAGGACCACAACTGAGAAGTTTCCCGTTTGATTCTCTGCATAGCTTCGAAGTGAACTCTGTGAAACCCTCATGGTTGGATGTCGAATTTTGGAAATCAAGGGTTACCGCATACACACTAAAGTCCAACCCAGAGGAACTCTCAAGAATCCACTTCAGAGCAACAAGATGCTCGTGCACCATCGTACCTACTCCACAATGGTGCGTTGTGATGCCATCATGCGAGGCGTGAACAATCGCAAGTTGCTTCATACTCGATATTCCTCAGCGATCCTCGATTCACCATAAGGATCGCTAGAGACTAAAATTGGATAACTCCCTGAGTGTTTCCGCAGAAGTGCTAGTAACAACAGTGGCTGCCTGCTCTAGCATCAGGTTAACACGCATTGCCTGTCCACCGTCTCCGCATGTTTGGATGTTAGAGGTGTATTGGAAAATCAGCGGTTTACCAAGACCGTAGCAGACCCCCATAAGGAATGCGCTGCCAGTATCCATCTCTAGGCCATCACCAACAAACACCGCGGCTTCAGCAGAAACTGCCAGTGCAAGGTCATTTCTTGCATGTTGTGCGATTAAACTTGACTGGTTAAACAACCAGCGTTCAGCCATCCTGACATTCTTAACTCGTGAACACTTCTTGTAAAAGTCCTGACTCCACTCAAAGCGCCCTCCGAAACAATCCACGAATACGCGACAGACCACATCATGCATATCGATTGAAAGGCTCTCTCCAGCCTTCTGTTTCCAATCGAGTTCTTTAACAAATTCAAGCAAAGCGTATTCCTCCAACGCTTTATTCCGCTCTGTATATGAATCACGCACAGGGAGCTGATAATGCCTATGACAAAACACTCCTGCAGAAGTAAGAATAGGGTCCTCCACGACTGACTCACCGGATATAGTACCATCCCAAACGAAATCTGTGCTTAGTGTGGCGCAGAAGTCTCCTTTAGCTCGTGCGTAACCTAATTCGAAGGCTACTCCACTGTCCTTTGGCATACCATCCATCCTAGCAATAACGTGTGTAGCCCAATCAAGTCGCTCAATATCCTTAACGAATATGCTACGTGCACGATTGGTCCCTATAATCTCATCCTGTTTTGTGTCACAATAAGGTAGAAACACACTATCGCGAGCTAAGGATACTGAGACATTTTGTCGCGAACTTATCTCACGAACAACAGCGTCACACAGGGATGCTGCCGCCAAGCGGTCATTGACGGAGAATAACGGGGCTGCAATGTACACCTGAGGTAGCGAACCTACTCTCTCTTTCTTCATCCTCACTTGATAGTCACTCCTATTGAAAGACATCTCACTCTTATCGAGATAGCTTCATCAAAATAAGCGTTTCACGAAGTAGTACTATCTCTGAAGGTATTGAATTCGGCAAGCTACCTGTGTTTGCTACCTATCTTGTGTGTGCTTCAGAAACTCTCCATGACTGATTATCTTGCATATATTCCATACAAAATCCAAGCAATCTGCTTCCCATAAACTTGGGATTCCTCAATTCGACCTATTGGTAAGAAGCCTGATGTTGTCACTCAAACAGCCCGACGGAATTAATAATCTTCATCAAAATGAAATCCCCTAGAGGATACCTAGGCAGAGCTACTGGGATAAACTCTCCTATTTGGGAATTGCACTTCGAGGATTTCCTGGACTGTCGATTTGCTCCTTTGCATCTGCAAGTGTCTGGATGGATACATCGCAAACACCAGCAATCGGATCTCCTGCTCTGCGTCTTCCTCGCAGAACAGAAGAAAGAGCAGAGTCGGCTAGCGATCCAAGTTTTTTGTAGATTTTCGTCCCGGGTATAGGAATAAACAATGATGCTTGTCTTCCAATCTCATCTGGTAGGCTCTTCGCAAAATCGACAGTCGCTTGTAGTGATTGCTCAGACTCACCTGGAAGACCTAGCAGAAACATCGCAAATGGACGGATACCGTACTCCAGACAATCTTGCATGACTCGATTGGCCCTTTGCAGATAAGTAACAGCGTCCATCATGCTCCCAATTCCAGGTTTGGTAGCAGAAAGCATAAATGGATCCCCGCTTTCGATCCCAAGGTTGATATTCCTGATACCGGCTTCTGAAGCATCTCTGATAACATCTTCATCCAAATATTCAACCCTTGTCTCCACACCGACCGCAATATGTGCAGGTAGCACCAAGCTGATAAGGGAGAAAATTGCTTCCATCCGCTCACGAGAGCACGGGAAGAGCGGATCCCTGAACTGTAATATCGTCCCCTTGGAAGCATGCTCTGCGATAGTGGTCAGTTCAGTCTTGAGTAATCGCATGTCTTTCAATCGGACGTACTCCCCTTGAACGACAGGATACGGACACCATTCACATCCGAAATGGCACCCCGAACTTGATTCAATAGAGAGGAATGAATACTCATCCAAGCAAAAAGCCCCCCAATTCGGCGGTGTTTGCAGACGCTCACAGCCCACTAAGGAACAGGTGATTGAATCAGTCAGAATGTGAGGTAAAGAGCCAAGAGGATAACCCCACGCAACTGAGTCATAGGGCTGTATATCGTGCCGGTACCTTGCTGGCATTAAAGTTAGTCCGTTTCCAAATGCAATTATCTTAATAGATGGATGATATTTTCTAAGGGAGCTGGCAAATATAGTGTCGTTCCACCATGAGGCTAGTGAGGTATTGACAGCCGCAACGGCAACTGGT
Organism: Candidatus Aegiribacteria sp.; assembly: GCA_023138735.1. Classification (GTDB taxonomy): domain Bacteria; phylum Fermentibacterota; class Fermentibacteria; order Fermentibacterales; family JCC-6; genus Aegiribacteria. Next base: position 4,426 of record JAGLOY010000126.1, read on the forward strand.
GGGAGGTTCTTGATTCTTTGCAAGCCCTCGTATGGAGCTACTCGGGACAAATCCAAAACCTTCACAGAGTATCCATAGCCCTGAAGCATCGAAACTACCTCAGCAGATACTAATGGCGGATAGGATATCCTCCCCGCAGGGTGGACGATCCCGTAACCGGCATTTGCCTCCCGATCATATACGAGCCTTGGATCCATCGAGGGAGGAACAATTACAGCAGCTTGGATCATTCCGTGTATACCTCCTCCTTCAAAATCCGAAGACCATGGAACAGATCCCCTTTATCGATGAAAACTCCAGGCGCTATCCTTAGGTAGTTATGGAAACCACCGACAAATATTCCTCGCTGTCTGCATTGGGCTTTGATTCGCTCTGCATCTTGAGCTACAAGCTCCAAGATTGCAATCAAGCCAAACACTCTAATAGAATTAAGCATCCGGGTAGGAGGAGTTCCAAATATCTTTCTCATTGCTTCTTCGAGTATTTTAGCTTTTCGTCGAGCTTCACCAAGCCAATCTGCTTTCTTGCTGAACGCCAAACACTCGCTAGCCGCAGCACAGCCAATAGCATGCCCCTCAAATGAAGTACCGTTTTTAAAGGGTTCGCATGCCATTCGCTCAGCAACCTGATCTGTCAAGATGACAGCAGAGATTGGTGCATAGCCGGTTGAAAGCCCTTTACCCATAACAACAAGATCTGGTTGCACTCCCCATAAATTGAATCCTAGAAACTCACCTGACCGACCAAAACCTGTAGATACTTCGTCTCCGATGAGAAGAATCCCATGTTTCTCCATGTACGATTTGAGGACTCTCCAAAACTGCTGACAGGGTACTCGACAGGTAGCTGAAAGGTACGGCTCAGAAACAATAGCCGCAACTCTGCTGGGCCCAATTTCTTCTAGTCTCGATAAGATATCGTTAACACACGGTTTCGAAGCTGAGGATATAGACATTGTAGCACAAGAGCTGCAATCAGGAAACGGAAGGGGTGCAGGATCTGCTAAGTCAATATGGAAAGGAGTACAGAGGTCCTTCTGTCCGGAACATGAGAGAGCGAAGTGGCTAGCGCCGTGATAGCTAGCTTCGAAAGCAACTACTAGTTCTCTATCAACAACAAGCTTTGCGATTTTTGTTGCAGCTTCAATAGCCATTGAACCTGAAGTTGCGAAATGTATACGTGAAAATCCTGGTCCAAGCTGTTGAAGTAGTGCATCTGCGTAATTAATCTCCGCTTGGGTGTCTCCATACATCGCACTCACAAAGGGAGTCTGCTCTGCAGTGTTCTTAATTGCCTGCACTGCTTCTGGAACTGGAACACCAAGAATGTCAACCAATCCCTGCGAATCAAGATCTAGGTAGGACTTCCCTGTGTTATCAACAACCTTGTAACCTGACTTCTGAATAATAGTGGGAAAGTGCAGAATTGGATCCCGCCATCCATGCAGGACAGCATCCCAATGTTTCGCATGTCTTATCTCCTTGCCCATCGACCCTCTTTCGCTTGAAAATGTTTATCAACTCTGTAGTAACCGATCCGCAACATTCTTGCGGCCGTGGACTGCCCGGAAATTACGCAAGCTGCAAGAGACTTTCTTTCAGCGTATGCCTGTACGAAACCTGCAGCGAAAGCATCTCCAGCTCCGATTGCATGACCATCTGGAATAGAGACAGTATCTAGTTGAGGGTACCAACTAGCCTCTTTCCCCGCCTTGGTCACAAGCCAGTTACCCCTTGCTCCAACCGATAAGATGACATCATTTGCGTACTGAGAACTTAATTCGCGTGAAAGTAAAAGTCCCCTTTCCTCACCAATCAGTGCACCGCTATGCAAGATGATGCTGGCAGAATCGCGGAATTCGTCGAGATCACCGTCCTCTGCGCATGTCTGGAGGTCAACCACAACACGATGATCCGCATTACTTGCAGCTATTACAGCACTTCTCGCCCATGGAACGGCAGTGGCATAGACACAACTAGTGTGACGTCTCATCCAGCGCTCGATCTCGTTCGTAGGCAATTTCACTGGAAGACTCCGTTGGTCAATGAATATTGATCTCTCAGATTCTCCTAATATTGAGACGCATACTGGAGTCCTCTCCAGGACTGGTAAGAGAAAGCTCGTACCGATGCTCAGTGCTCGGTATTCCTGGATAATCTTCTTAGCATATTCGTCTGATCCAATTACGCTAAGCAACTCTGGAGTTGCTCCCATTTGCGCAAGCATCATCGCGACCCCTCCTGCTGCGCCACCTATGTGCATCGATATTGTGGAGTTGAAATCAAGATCTGATAAATGGTCTTCTGACCTCGAAGACCTAACAACAATTTCGAAGAGGCAATCTCCAACCACAAGGATCCGTTTTGGATTCACTGCTTTCGCGCTCATTCTCCTAGCCGATCATACCTGATCCTGCCATAGTAAAGTGGAATCATAGTTAGGGCTTCCTGAACAGTTCCAGTCCTCTCAACCCGTCTCAGAATAACATAATCTAACATAAGGAAACTGGATTTTCAACATTTCTGCAATTACTACCAAGACATCTCATCCATTCGCAGATGTCACCATTTCCCTGCCTGAAATTGACCATACCACCCGAGAAACCCTCAGTCAAACATCGTCGGAGGCAGATATATACTGGAAGCTCAGTATCATGGTGTGCGTCCCTACTGAAATCGGATCCGTGAATTGTTATCCAACCTCTATCTCAGGCACGCCATCAAGCCAGGGTATGTAATCCTCACAGGGTTTACATACCATTTCCAGAGGCTGCGGCGGAGGCCTGGGATCTTCCCAGAGATCGAGGTGTTTGAGTATGCGCCTTATCAGCGAAGGCTGCTCAATGAAGGAGACGACTTTCATCTGTCCTCCGCACTTCGGACACTTCAACGCATCGATGTTCCAGACTTTCTTCAGAAGCACAGCCCACAGTTGTCTTCTCTGTCTGGAACATGAGGAACTGTATATGGTGTGACTACAATAGTTCAGGACTATTGTTGATTCGAATAAGACAATTTGCTTCCTTACTCAAGTCGATTCATGTACCTATTTTCTCTTTCTCAAGAGAAAGGAGATTTCTTTGTATTGTATGATTTCCTGCCTGTTGACGTACAAATGAGGCGGCACTATACTGATGTAAACATATGTATACTTTAGCGTTCATTGCGTACCTGATTGGCGTTTGGAAAGCAAGAAAGCATGTGTTATACTGAGTGGACGAAAAAGGCAGGAGAAGCGATGAAATTTAGAATGGGTGAATTGTTTTGCGGTCCAGGTGGAATTGGGTATGCTGCAAAGACTACCCGCATTGAGAATTCGAAATTCAGCATTGTCCATGCATGGGCAAACGACTATGACAAAGACACATGCGCAACCTTCGACAGGAATATTGCTGGCGAGTCAGGGACTGTTATCTGCCAAGATATTCGGAAACTTAATTATTCCAGACTGAAGAAGATCTCCAGTATTGATGCACTTGCCTTCGGATTTCCCTGTAACGACTTCAGTGTTGTAGGTGAGCAAAAAGGGATGGACGGAGTGTATGGCCCCTTGTATTCATATGGTATAAAAGCTCTCCGTGAATTTCAACCGAAGTGGTTTATGGCGGAGAATGTTGGAGGTCTCCGGAACTCAAATGATGGTAAAGCTTTCTCGAGAATCCTTCAGGAGATGTTTAAGTCAGGATATTCTGTGTATCCGCACTTGTACAAGTTTGAAAAATATGGTGTACCTCAGGCAAGACATCGGATAATTATCATTGGGATACATGAGAACTGTGATGTGATATACAGAATACCCTCATCATTGCCTTTCCAAAATTCTCTTCGGACTGCTAGGATGGCGATAGAACAACCGCCAATTCCTGCTGACGCTCCAAACCATGAGTATACTAGGCAATCAGAAAGAGTTGTTGAGAGACTAAAGTATATCAAACCAGGAGAGAATGCTTTCACTGCAGACATACCGGAAAGCTTGCAGCTAAATGTACGCGGTGCCAAGATCAGCCAGATATACAAAAGACTTGATCCTGAAAAACCAGCTTATACTATCACGGGCAGTGGCGGCGGTGGTACTCATGTATATCACTGGTCTGAGAATCGAGCTTTAACAAATAGAGAAAGAGCAAGGTTGCAGACGTTTCCAGACTCATTTGTATTTCAAGGCAAAAAAGAAAGTGTTAGAAAGCAGATTGGCATGGCTGTTCCAGTTGACGGAGTCAGGGTGATTTTTGAATCCATACTAAGGACATTTGCCAAATTAGATTACGAAACTGTTGACTACCGCTATAAGCCACATGTAAGACTTAACCACATTAACCTATACAACGATAGCATTTCAGCAGGACAGTTATCCGTCTTGGAAAAAGAAATGGAATATGTCACTCCATGATTCATGAAAGCCTTTTCGAACAAGTACTAGTGAAGCCCTTGGAAGAAGGGTTGCATCAGCTCAGGATTATTTCAGGTTACGCAACTTCAGCAATGGCGTTTCATCATTTAGAACATGTGAAATCTCTTGATAGCACATTGAAAATTGAGTTGCTCGTAGGCATGTGCCCCTGTGATGGGATTTCAATAAGCAATCATAGAGGGTTTCAAGATCTTATGGCAAACCAATACTTAGGTCAATTCCGGTGCAGTTATGTATTCAAAGCTCCGCCTGTGCACAGTAAACTCTACATATGGCATAATGGGAATTCCGTAAAGAAAGCATTCATAGGATCGGCAAATTACACACAGAACGGCTTTTCTGCAAATCAAAGAGAGGTGCTTGCGCAAGTCGGAAAGCCTAACCTCATGGATTACTTTGAAATGCTGGAAAGTGATTCGGTGATATGCAATCATCAGGATGCAGAGGGTCTTATCAAGGTTTATAATGATAGGCAGTACTACCGGAACCACACTGTTGAGGATGGTATTGATCCTGACATTAACCAGATACCTAATGCATCAAGTGTAGTAAATGTTACAGTATCTCTCTTAAGTGCTAGGACAGGAGAAGTTCAGAATACAGCTGGCCTGAATTGGGGCCAGCGAGAACGCAGAAATCGAAATCAGGCTTACATCCAGCTTCCTCCCGATGTTTACAGAAGTGACTTCTTCCCACTTAGGGCAAACCATTTCACTGTAGTTACAGATGATTCGAAGGTGTTCATATGCACTAGAGCACAAAAAAGCGAAGAAGGTCAAGCCATTGAGACACCACACAACAATAGTCTTCTTGGCGAATACTTCAGAAATAGAATAGGCTTAGCAAATGGAGCGCCTATTCGAAAACGAGACCTTGACAACTACGGAAGAACGGATGTGACTTTCTACAAGTTCGATGAAGAAAACTACTATATGGATTTTTCAGTATGAGTTCACGATGTTGCTCTCGTCGGGCAGATTAGACCTAACCTCTCAAGATGTTGAATACTTCTGACTTTTGAACTATGTAGATTACGAATCCTGCGAATAGGGTGACAAATTGACAGACAGGATTTCGAAAACTCACAGAAGCTGGAATATGAGCCGAATCCGATCTGTCAATACAATGCCGGAGGTTGCAGTTCGCTCTTTGCTACATAATTGCGGTTATCGCTTTAGGTTACACAGAAAAGACTTGCCTGGAAAACCAGATATTGTCTTGCCAAAATACCGAACAGCCATATTCGTTCATGGATGCTTCTGGCATAGACATGAAAACTGTAAATACGCAACAATGCCGAAATCCAATGTTGAATATTGGGTCAGCAAGTTTCAGAAAAATATAGAACGAGATAAAAAGAAGCATGAGCTTTTGCTTGAGCTAGGATGGCGTGTCTTGATTGTCTGGGGATGCGAGTTGTCAGATCCACAAGCCTTGATTAGAAGGTTGGATTCTGAACTCGATTCAAAACTCGCAGAGTGATGTGCTGTGTCTTTAAAAGGGAAGACAAAATTTAAGTCACAACAACTGAATGAACCTGTTACAAACGCTTGGAAAAGGGCTTGTTCTACACTTGTGCAGGTTATTCAGGGCGTTGAACAATGTTGGTGAAGCGACCGTGG
>JAGLOY010000127.1 GCA_023138735.1 Candidatus Aegiribacteria sp.
TCCCTGTTACCCTGAAGCCGCTTCGGGAAAGGGTGGAGGACATATCTGAACTGGCAATGCATTTCCTCAGACAGTCAGGACACCGCGAAGTGGTCGTAACAGAGGACGCAATGCTCAAACTAAAAGGATACAGATGGCCGGGAAATGTAAGACAGCTCAGAAGCATCGTGCTGAGGGCGGCAGCTCTTGCGGAAGACCGGATCATCAATGCAGGAATACTCGAGATAGATGATGCAGCATACTCTGAAGGGCTCCTTGAGGAATCCGCACGGGCAGCGAAGCTTCGGGAAGAAGAAATGATAAAGAAAGCATTGAAAGAAACCGCTGGAAACAGGAAAAAGGCTGCTGAGATATTAAAAGTCAGCTATAGAACTCTGCTTTCGAGGCTTAAGGAACTGGATATTTAAAGGGGTCAGGCCTGATCAGGCCTGACCCCATTTGTTGTTCAGTCCAGAACGTTAATGTTTCTCTTCGCGCAAATTTCCTTGAGTTTCGCAGGCCATACAGTCACACTGCATTCACCGAGATGGACTTTGTGGAGAAGTCTGCTGTAGACCCTTGACTGACCGATTCCTCCGCCGATGCTCATCGGGATCTCATCGTTCATGATCATCTTGTGGTATGGAAGCTCGAGGAAATCAAGCTGGCCGGTCATTTCAAGCTGCTTCTGAAGGGTATCCTTAGTAACGCGGATTCCCATCGAAGTAAGCTCATGACGTCTCTTTGTAACAGGGTTCCAGACGAGGATATCGCCGTTCAGGCCATGCATCTGCTCGCCATCCTTCATTACCGAGGGAGTCATCCAGTCATCGTAGTCGGCAGCCCTCATCTCGTGAGGATAGCCATCCTTGAGTGTCCAGCCGATACCGTAGATGAAGACAGCAGGATACTTCTGCAATATTGCGGTTTCCCGCTGTTTCCTTGGAAGATCGGGGTACATATCGAGGATCTCTTCGGCATGAATGAATACAAGCTCTTCAGGAAGACTGTCGTACTTATCCGATTTAAGCTGAGGGAAGAGCGCCTGTGCCCTGGCTTCAGCCTCTTTCAGAACTTTCCAGAGCCTTTTGACAACATCTGTAAGGTAATCGAGATTTCTTTCCTTATCGGTTATAACCTTCTCCCAATCCCACTGATCGACGTAGCTGCTGTGGTCATGATCGAGGAAATAATCCTTTCGAACTGCTCTCATATCGGTATATAGACCCTCACCGATCTCCATTTCAAACTGTTTGAGAGCAAATCTTTTCCATTTTGTAGCAGCCTGTACAACCTGAGCATCGATCTTCTTATCGAGGCCTAGTCCGCACTGGAAATCAATAGGCGTTCTTGAACCATCCCTGTCAAGGTAATCGTTCATACCACTGTCACGGTCCATAATAAGAGGTGATTCAACCCTGATAAGATTGAGTTCTCTACAGAGCCCCTCCTCTATGGTTTTCTTGATTTCAGCGATTGCGACCTGTGTTTCCTTCCGAGTGAGCAGGGAAGAATAGTCGTTAGGAAGAACCATCTCAAGTTTCTCGTAGGTACTTACTCCTGGTCCTGCGAGATCCGCTTCCTTTGCCTTATCTGGCATCTTTCACCTCTACTTTCCGTTTGTGTTTGAGAAATGCACTTGCATGAATGTGTATCAGGCAATGTGCTGAAATGGGAAACCAAATGGCGTGTAAACCTAATCATCTGGAAAACACTATGTCAATGATCAATAATGCTCTGGAACCGGATAGAGATTTTAAGATAAAATCAGGGAGTTGACCACGATGTGCGGGAGGTATATTATTGAATCGTGATATACATGAGAAAGCAAAGTACGCTGTTCCGGATATGCCTAAATCGCATACCTGGTACAGTATTTTTTGTACATGTTCACCGTTCCCTTGAAAATATTGTCACCTGCTCGAAGGGAGTTCTAAATGAACATTGAAATCAGTGGAAGGCACTTTGATCTGACAGATGCTCTGAAGGAGCATGTTGAGCATAAACTGGAAACCATAGATCGATTCTATGATGGTATAAGCGATGTACATGTAATACTTGAAGTAACCTCCGGGATCAACCACGTTCATCTGCAGGTAAGAGGAAATCACATCAAACTGGATTCCAAGTCGAAAGCTCACGATATATATTTGGCTTTCGATGATGCATTTGATTCACTTGAGAGCCAGGTAAGAAAATTCAAAGACAAGATGCATAATCATCCTCACAGAAAAGATTCAAACGGAACTTCTCAGAGCTACTACGTTGCCGCCGAGGAATCGGAGTTTGATGATGGTGTTCTGATCGATGACTCAGAACGTATACCGACATTGAAAACCGAAGACGCAATAATGAATTACGAGATTGAGCAGGAAGGGAATTATGTGTTTCAAAACACGGAAACCGGCAAGCTCAGTATTGTGTATTTGACCTCCAGCGGTAGAACACAGGTTGTTGAACTGGTGAGAGAACAGAAATAGCGGAGTAAATCCTTATGAAAGACATTCCTGACAGGGGGGAACTTACTGCCGGTAAGCTCTTCGAGATACTCGGTGACCGGCTTGAAATGAAAACGGTGAATGGAGATTTCGGTTTCGAAAGAATTATCGAATCTCAGGACATCAGCCGCCCTGGAATGGCCCTGACCGGATATCTCCATAAATTTCTTCATGAGAGATTACAGATCTTTGGTGAGACGGAAATAACGTATCTTGATTCACTTGCACCAGAGATCAGAAAATCCTCGCTTGAATCACTTTTCCAATTCCCCGTATACTGCTGCGTCGTTACCAAAGGGTTTGAACCCCCGGAGGATCTTGTACGCCTCTCTGAATTCAATTCTTCAGCTTTGTTCCGTTCAACAATGGATACCACTCCGCTGATACATGAGCTGCACAGTTTTCTTGATCTTGTCTTCGCACCCCGTGAGAATGTGTACGGAAGCCTTGTCGAGGTGTTCGGTGCCGGGGTTCTCTGCACTGGAAGAAGCGCAATCGGTAAAAGCGAGACGGTACTCGGACTCCTCGAGAGGGGTCACAGACTGATCGCGGACGACAGGGTTCATGTAAGAAGAATAGGCAATGCTCTGTTCGGAACAGGTGATTCCGGAATGGCTCATCACATGGAGATCAGAGGACTTGGCCTTGTGGACGTCTCAGCATTCTATGGTATCAGATCCGTAAAGAACAGACAACAGATACATCTGGAAGTGAAACTGGAGGAATGGTCAAAGGATAACCAGGATTTTGACAGAACCGGTCTCATTCAGAAGATCAGTACGATACTTGATCTGCCGATACCGCTCACGATAATACCTGTACTTCCCGGAAGGAACCTTACGCTGTTACTTGAGGTTGCAGTCATGAATTACCTGCTTCTTAAAAAAGGAAGGAATGTCCCCGAGGAAGTTGAAAAAGACCTGATTGCGAGAATTATCATGAAAGAGCTGAAATCAGGAAAAAAGAAAGACCTGGAGGACCTTGTTGAAAACTGAGAAAGCTGAAGTTGTGAACAGACTTGGTATTCATGCTCGACCGGCTGCTCAGATAGTCAAGGCAGCTTCACTTTTTGACAGCAGCCTGACCCTGACCGTTGACGAAGATTCGGTCAATGCCAAAAGTATTATGGGCGTTATGACACTTGCCGCCTGCAAGGGGAGTATCATCGAAGTCACGGCCGATGGAGACGATGAAAACGAAGCGCTGCAATCCATCATCGAGATCATCAGGAACGGTTTCGGAGAGGAATAGAACTGTGAGCATTAGACTTAGCGGTACACCTGCGTCTCCGGGAGTATCAATAGGTCCCGCATTTCTTCTGAACGTAGAAGAAATAAGAGTTAAGAAGAGAGCCCTCAGAACCCCCGAAGAAGTTGAAATCGAACTTGAGCGCTTCAGCGATGCCCTTGTAAAAACGCGGGGCGAGCTTGAAAGCATATCGGATAAGATAAGCGATGTCATCGAGGGACAGCAGCTTATGGAGGTTCACATTCTTCTTCTTAACGATCCATCCATGATAGCCGATGCACAGAACCGTATAAGAAATGAACAGGTGTGTGCCGAGTACGCCGTAAGCAGGGTTCTATACGAAGTGCTTGAACGCTTCAACTCGATTGCGGACCCGTACCTTCGCAGCAGGGCAGTTGATGTAAGGGACGTGGGCAGAAGACTGATCGCAAATCTTCTGGGTACAGAGAGGGAAGCACTGGTCAGTCTGAGAAATCCGGTAATTCTTATATCAAGTGACCTTGACCCATCCCAGACAGCAGGATTATCAAGAAAGCAGCTTCTTGGGATAGCAACCGATCTGGGTGGTTCGACCTCTCATACCGCGATTCTTGCCAGAAGCATGGGGATTCCTGCCGTTGTGGCTCTGAAAGATGTAGCCGAATATGCTGTTCCGGGACAGACTGTGATTATCGACGGTATCCACGGCAATGTAATCATCGATCCCGATGAGGATGAGTTCCAATACTATTCCGAATTGAAGAAGCGTTACTATTCCGCTGAGGCCGAGATAGCTCTGAATGCCGATAATCCTGCCGAAACCGCGGATGGAACCCCAATAGAACTTTCAGCGAATATTGAATTTTCACAGGAGGCGGATCAGGTCAGCCGTTTTGGGGGTTATGGCATAGGTTTGTTCAGAACCGAGTTCATAAGACTTCTTTCCCCTGAGGTTCAAGATGACGAAGATGTACATTACAGAGCGTACAGGCATGTTTTGGAGACCCTCAACCCTCAACCGGTTATAATAAGGACGCTTGATCTCGGAGGGGATAAATTTCTGGATTCGATCCCTACCGTTGAGAAAAACCCGTTCCTTGGCTGGAGAGGCATCAGAATCTGTCTGGACCGCCCGGAGAAATTCACCAATCAGCTGAGGGCACTGCTAAGGGCTGCTAAATACGGCAATGCAAGGATAATGCTTCCCATGATAACCGGATACGATCAGGTTATAGAAGTCAGGAGCATGCTTAGAAGCATTGCAGCAGAACTTGACAGAGAGGGTGTTCCAAGGGGAGATATCCCACCGCTTGGCATCATGATAGAAACTCCGGCGGCTGTGCTGGGCATTGATCTTCTTCTTCCTCATTCCGATTTTGTATCGATAGGCTCAAACGATCTTACACAGTACACTCTGGCAGTTGATAGAGGCAGTCCATACGTATCAAAGCTCTTTGATTCACTGCACCCCGCAGTTGTCAGACAAATCAGCATTGTCGCCAGAAAATGCAGGGAAGCGGAAAAGTGGATCGGCATCTGCGGTCTGATGGCAAGCGATCCGCTGGCGATTCCTCTGCTGCTGGGATTTGGCCTGAACGAGCTCAGCGTACCCATAACACTGATACCGGATGTAAAGGAAATTATAAGTGTTATTAATATGACTGATGCCCAATCACTTGCTGAGAAATCGCTCACATTGAAATCCTCGGATGAGATCAGAAAAAGCGTTCTAGATTACGTTGAATCCAAATATCCTGATATCATACTTGATGAGATACATCGGGATAAAATCGATCGGGGGAACTAAATGCACGCCATAATCCCGGTTGCGGGAAAAGGAACAAGGATGAGACCTCTCACATGGTCTGTACCCAAGGTTCTTATTCGTCTGGCCGGTAACACCGTACTTGGGCATATCATCGATAAACTGACGGCATCAGGGGTAAACCATATAACCCTGATCGTGGGATACCTTGGTGATGAGATAGTAAAATGGACCAGATTGAACTACCCCGACATTCAGGTGGATTACGCAGTCCAGGAAAGAATGGACGGACTGGCATCCGCCATTTACCTCGCGGAACCCATGACCGATGACGGACAAACCCTGGTTGTGCTTGGGGATACTATTTTCAGAGCTGACCTGAAGCTTGCATACAACGATGACTCGAACATGATTGCGGTTAAAAGAGTGGAGGATCCGCGTCGATTCGGTGTCGTTGTTCTTGATGGCAGCAGTGTTAAGAAGCTCGTGGAAAAACCTTCCTCTTTCATCAGCGACCTCGCCATCGTCGGCATTTACGGATTTTCATCCGGATCGGTTCTTATGGACGCTATTTCCAGGCTTATCGCAAGCGGCACCAGGACAAAAGGGGAATTCCAGCTGACTGATGCCATGCAGCTTATGCTGGAAGAGGGCCGCCCTTTCGGATGTTTTGAGGTGGAAGACTGGTACGATTGCGGCAAACCTGAAACAGTTCTGGAAACCAACAGAATCCTGCTGGATATGGGAACAGGTTTATCGGCCCGAGACCATCATAGTTCTGTAATTATACCGCCTGTAAGCATAGATGAAGATGTAGAGATTGTTTCTTCGATCGTAGGACCTTACGTATCAATCGCATCGGGATCAACAATACAGGGTTCCATTCTCAGCAACAGCATAGTCGGCTTCGGGACAACCCTCAGAAATGTGAATATTCATGGTTCCATAATAGGTAACGAAGCGGAAATATCCAGTACTGCTGTCAGTATAAATGCAGGCAGTTCATGTAGAATTGAAGTATAAGAATACTGATCGTCCGATCTGCCCGGCAACAGCTGTAATCTATGCTGATTCCCTTTCCAACAGAGGGGGAACAGGGATTTATCTGAAAAGACTCCTTGAAGGTTTCAATCAGTGTAATGCACCAGTCATGGCAATTGTCGGGAGGGAACTTCTAACTCCAGCTGAAGCACTCTCCTGTGAACGCTACGACAGAGGTATACGGAAAGTTATCAATGAGAACACAATCCGACATTCCCTCACAGCATCTATTTCTCCCTCGATAGTTCATCTTCCAGCATTCTCCGGCAGAGCACCTTCCGGTGTTCCATGTGCTGTTACTCTTCATGATCTGGCATTCTGCAGGAATCCCTCGTGGTTTCCACTGCTGCGATCTATCTATTATCGTCTTCACTTCCGGAATGCAGCTCGAAAGGCAGATGTTGTTATGGTTGACAGCGATTCAATGGCTGCTGATGCAGTGAAGTACATTGGAATTGAAGAGGAAAGAATAAGGAGAGTCTATCTTTCAACCGATTCTTTTTTGACCAGCCCCGATGCTTTTCGAAATACCTTCTCCCTGAAGGGAAATTACATTGTATTTGCTGGTACTATCGAACCGAGAAAGAACATTTCTGCATTGCTTGATTCCTGGGAGATCGTGAAAAGAACGCATACCGATCTCCACCTTGTAATTGCAGGGAGATGGGGCTGGGGGCCTGCTGCACTCAGAAGAAGGCTTACCGATACCGAAGGTGTGCTTCTGACCGGACCCCTTTCGGAAATAATGCTGAAAAGCTGTATTTGCGGAGCGAAGCTTCTTGTTTATCCATCTTTGTACGAGGGTTTCGGGCTGCCTCCCCTTGAAGCTGCATCGGCTGGAGTTCCTTCGGTAGTTACTCCGGCTTCAGCGTTGAAGGAGATCTATTCAGGTATCTCCATAATTTCTGAAGGTTTTGATTCCGATTCAATCACCGAATCTATCCTTCAATCGCTTGAAAGAGAGCATAACACGGAAGAACTCAGAGATTTCGCATCGGGATTTTCAATTGAACGGATGACTGGAGAGGTACTTAAGGTGTACGAAGAGTTCGGAACATGAGAATACTGCAGGTTTACAAAGACGTCCACCCGTTCGTGCGGGGTGGAATCGAAAGATACATACATGACCTTTCACGCTATCTTGCAGCCCGGGGGCATGAAGTCGATGTGCTTGTTGCAGGTGACGGTGTTTCAGAGGAAGTTTCCGGATTCAATGTGATAAAGTACCCCTGTTTATGCAGAATTCTCTCAAACCCGATATCTCCGCGTCTGCTCAGGATATTGAAAACAATTCCCGCTGATGTTCTGCACTTTCACCTTCCTCTTCCTTCAGCTGTTGCAGCATGGATGCTTGCTGGGCGTGATACTCCCTACGTGGTAACTTATCACAGCGATATAGTCAGGCAGGCATTCTTTCTTCCTGTGTACGGCCCGCTTCTCAGAAGATTCTTGAGAGGTGCTGCAGGGGTCATAGCAACATCGGGGGCCTACCGTGACACATCAAAATACCTGTCGGTACTTGAGAATACAGAGGTGATACCTATAGGTTCAGATCTCGATGTGTTCAGACCCCCGGATAAGGTGAAGGAGGGAGATTACATTCTCTTTGTAGGAAGGTTCCGGAAGTACAAGGGTATCGAAGTTCTACTGGATGCATGGGATGAATTCCCTGAACGAAGACTTCTTATGGTCGGTGGAGGTCCTCTGGAGGACGATGTACGCAGGAGAATTCAGAAGAAGAATCTCAACATTCTTATAGTTAGCAACCCCTCGGATCAGGAACTTGTTGAATTATATCAGCAGGCCAGATGTCTTGTTCTGCCATCAACATTGAGAAGCGAAGCTTTCGGAATGGTCCAGACCGAAGCAATGGCATGTGGTATTCCCGTCATAAGTACAGCACTCCCAACGGGAGTCCCCTGGGTTAACGCTTCTGGTGTATCCGGACTGGTCATCCCGCCGGGTGATTCCGGTGCGCTCGCTGATGCTGTGCGAAAACTTGACGATCCTGTTCTTCGTTCAAAGCTCGCAGAGGGTGCACTGGAAAGGGCGGAGCGCTGCTTCAATGCTCCAGAATTATTTGCACAAGTCGAATCTCTTCTCGAAGGAAGCAGTAGATGCGGAAAACCGCTGAAGAGAGAGTAAACCATCTCAGAATTGAAGTTCTGCTTGTAATACTGGCAATAGGTGCAGGCGTTATAGAGAATCTTATACCCAGACCAATTCCCTTTCTTAAACCGGGTCTGGCCAATGTAATTACTGTTGCCTCAATCGCTAAATACGGTTTCTGGACAGGCCTGAGGGTTAATATCCTCAGATCGACGGGCGCTGCATTATTCATCGGGACTCTTGCGACACCAGCGTATCTCCTTTCTCTTTCCGGAGGAATTGCATCAGCGATTGCAATGGGGAGTTTAAAAAGGATATTTTCCGTTACCGGAATGTCAGTCGCCGGGAGTCTGGGAAGTCTCTCTGTACAGCTGCTGACAGCTTCCCTGCTGCTCCCGGGGCTTCCTGTCGCCAGCCTTCTCCTGCCTCTTTCAATATGGGGTACCCTTTCAGGAACTATTACTGGTATTGTAGCTATTGTGTTATTGAAAAAGGGCTTTCCCTGGATTCACAACTCAGGACTTGATTCAGTATGTTCGCTGGAATAGATTACAATTGCTGGAGGAGAATTGCTTCACAATCGCTCTACTGCATTCTGGATAACCATATCATTCTTCGGAATGATGACAGGTACTGTATTTGGAGAAGCAATTGCAGCTCTTCTCCCTGAATCTTCCACGGCTCTGAGATCGTTCTTTGGAGGAGCCCTGGAATTCTCAGTAGGGCCGGTCGGGTTTGATTTGATCGTGTTCAAGTTCGCTCTGGAGGAGATTGCTTTCAAGCTTAATCTCATGAGTTTTGCAGGACTGATGTTTGTAGGTTATCTTTACCGATGGTTCTGATCTGTATATTGCATAGAGGAGATATTATGATGTTTCGTCCTGGTACCGGTGAAATAATACTGATAGTAGTTGTTCTTCTACTCCTTTTTGGGGCAAAACGAATTCCGGATCTGGCCAGATCGGTTGGTCAGGCGCTGCATATGTTCAGAAAGGGAATGAAAGAAGGTATCTCGGATATAGAGATTGATGAAGAGGATTCTGGAAACGGGGAAAATACGGATGGCCACAGTTAGCTACAGCTCAAGAGAGATCGATTGCAAATTAGTATACGCCGGACCCGGATTGTCCGGCAAGACAACGAATGTTAAGTTCATTCACAGTCAGATACCTTCCAGTGACAGGGGAAAACTGATTTCGTTAGCTACCGGTAACGAACGAACACTGTTTTTTGATTTCCTTCCCATCAACACCGGTTCGATTTACGGTTTTAAAGTAAGGCTCCATCTCTACAGTGTACCAGGACAGGCAATGTATACGGACAGCCGTCAGCTGATTCTTCAGGGTGTTGACGGCATTATTTTCGTCGCCGATTCCCAGAGGGCAAGAATGGACGCGAACATTGCGAGTCTTCGTGATCTGAAGGATAACCTCAAGAATACGAAACGAAAGGGACTCAGCCTTGTACTCCAGACCAACAAGAGGGACCTTCCGGATATTCTTCCAACTGATGTCATAAGAAAGAGACTCGGTCTTGAGCGAGTCCCGTGTATAGAATCCATCGCCACGGATGGCACAGGTGTGTTCGAAACCCTCAGGAAAGCAAGCCGTATCGTTATGCGAAGATTGCACCGTCAGTTCTCGCTGGCCCTGGACCAGAAGAGAGGCTGAATTGAACAGCAGCAGAATGGTCGACCTCCTTCTTGTAAGACTTACCAGGGAAGATGAAAAAATCAAAGTAATAGACCTGCTCATGAGTGAGCTGGGTATGTCCAGAGAAGAGGCAAGGGAAAAAGTCGATAGTTCCCCGAATATTCTCACTGAGGGCGTAGAAATGGATCAGGGCAGAATACTTCAGGACAGGATGTATCCATTCGTAGATCTTCTCCCGAGGCATTACAATGGCAATTCCACCATTCAAGCTGCAAAAGAGAGCAAACCCGAGGAAGCAGCAACCTACGATATTATTACCGATGATATCACTTCAATTGAAGATGAGAAGGAAGAACAATATCCCGAATCTGAAGAATCAGATGAATTCGTTTTCGATACACCTTCCATACCTGAAGAAGATCAAGAGTCCAAGGCATTTGATTTTGAAGATGACGATTCACTTATTATTACTTCGGCTTCGGAGGATATGCTGAATATAGAGCGCTGCCACATATGCGGCAGGACTCCCACAGGTAATCAAAAACTTGCTCCCTGTCAGATATGCACGGAGCTTACCTGCTCGGATTGTTATAACAGAAAGCATCATGTATGCGAGAAGTGTGCTAATGCAGGAAGAACTGTAGACCGCCCGCTGGACTCTATACCGCAAACAAGAAAAGAAACCAGTCTCCCCCCGCAGAAAGCATCGGGATCGACGAAAGCAAAATTAAAACCTCCAAAAACCGGAAAAGTATCAAGGGTTCCACTCATTGCAACTATTCTGACATTACTGGTACTGGTTGTTGCTTTTTTTATACTCGATCCAATGCATCTCCTTTCTGCAGCGGACAACGGCACCGGGGATACAGTAAATGGAACTGCGGATACTACAGAGGTAAATCCGATCGGTGTACCTGATACAACACATAGTATAGAAGTTGATACAACCTTTACCCCGGATGATTCATCACTGGTGGCGGATACATTAGTGTCCATGGATTACATTTCTCTGACTGCTATATCCCTGCCCGATTCCCTCTTGATGGATCAGGGATATTCCCTGCCCAGAACTATTACATCCTCACCGATTACCGGTCTTACGATTCTAACCGATTCACTGCCTATCATTGCGGAAATTCTTGGTCAGCTTGCATCGGTCTACTCCATAGAGTTCGACGGAGTTTCGCTTGTCAGAACAAACGATGGATTTGAAATCCTTTTATTGTCCATAATGCATCCTGAACCGGCAGAAAGAAGAACGGCTCTATTGGGGCAACTCGGCTTACTGCTCGATTCAACAGTGGTTGACCAGATGGTTCTGTACTACAGAGAAAACCAGTATTATGATGCAGTTATGTTCACATTCACAGCTGACAGTTTCTCTGTTCTTGCTCAATCCAACAGTCCGAACATCCTTCAGAGGAAACAGGCGTTTCTGCCGGAAACAACCGACCTTATCACCGGTAGAATCTTCGACTGGATGACAGATCTGAACTGATCATGTACCCTTTCGGAAGATTCTCCGATAAGGTAGTATTTCCTCTATATTTTACAATTATGAAAGACGTATGAGTAAGAAGAATAAGAACCTCGTAATAATAGAATCGCCGGCAAAGGCAAGAAGCCTTCGAGGTTATCTCGGTGACAGCTACGAAGTGATAGCTTCAAACGGCCACGTGAGAGACCTTCCCAGGAACTATCTGGGAGTTGATGAAA
>JAGLOY010000128.1 GCA_023138735.1 Candidatus Aegiribacteria sp.
AGAATCTGAAGCAGTTTTTCATCAAGCATAATCCACTCCTATATAACGAAGATACCATGTTCAATTATGTGTTCTTCCGAACCGTCTTCCTTCACTCCGAAGACGGAAATCTCCTCGGAACCTATCATGAAATCCGTATGAACGAGCGAAGAATTACATTTGGTCTCTTCAAGCTCATCATCCGACATTCTGACACCATTCTCGATGCAGTCTGCGTAACCATTTCCCAATGCGATATGACACGCGGCATTCTCATCGAAAAGAATATTGTAAAAAACCTTTCCGCTTCTGTAGATCGGTGAATTCGAATCTACCAGCGCAACTTCTCCAATTGCCCGGGCACCCTCATCGAAATCAAGGTACTGCTCCAGTATTGCCCTGTTGGTATCGGCGCCGAACTCCACGACCTTGCCGGCGCGGAACCTGAACCAGGCTCCCGTAACCTGAGTTCCAAGAACCTCCACCGGACGGGTGGTTTTAACGAAACCCTCTGTTCTGGTATAGTCCGGTGTACTGAATATCTCTTCAGTGGGAATATTCGGGAAGAACGCTATGCCCTTCTGATTTACACAGCTGCCCCCTGCGAAAACCCTGTTCGGCGCCATTCCAATGTAGAGATCAGTATCAGGTCCTGTAAAATGGATTCTATCGTACCTTGCCCTGTTCATATGCTCGCATCTTCTCTTGAGTTCTGCATCGTGCGCAAGCCAGGCTCGGGCGGGATCGTCATTGTCCAGACGCAGAATCGGAACAAGCACTTCCCAGATTCTTCTTTCCCAGTCTTCATCGCTTCCAAGAACTTTCGCAGCCCAGGACTCGGTGGGATACAGACAGACGTTCCAGGCTATTCTGTTAGCGGAAATGCCCTTCAGAAATCTTCGCATCACTTTCGAGTTCGCCCTGCTTACTTCTCCTACCCGTGCAGGATCGGCTCCTTCCATGATATCCGGGAACTCCGGTCCCCTCAGAGAAATACTGCTCCAGCCGTCCTTTATATAGCAGTCGTACATATTCTCAAGGTGAGAGGGCGTGAACTTCAGATTGTCGTCATTCAGAGTCTTATCGATCCTGAGCCTGCTCAGCTCCGGGTCGGAGAACTGAAGCGATACAAGGGAAGCTCCTCTTGAATAGGCAACTTCCGCAAGAATCCTCGAAAATTCCCGCTGGATGACTTCGGTACGTATTAGAAGAGGCTGACCTTCCTGAAGGTTGATCGCTGTTTTAACGATAATTTCAGCGTATCTTCTCCTGAGTATTTTGAAATCCATTGCTCAATCTCCATTCAGATTCTGTCAAAGAAGTTTTAGAAAAGTCCAAGAAAATCCACGCCGAGGGCTCTGTAACTCTCGCCGCCTGTTTCAAGAATATCAATGAACTGCAGTGAGACTCTTACCTGTCCGAAGCTCTCCCAGTAGATCTCACCGCTCAGGAATCCACCGTTGTTGTCAAAACGGACTGAATCAGCTTCATCCGTCGCAAAATCGTACTCCACTGCCAGCCCGAACCCGCCCGGAAGTGCTTTATTCATTCCGGTCCAGACCCCGATATGAATAAGTTCTCTAACGTCTGCACTCACACCGAAATGAAAGGCCATATCACCACCGAATGAAAGGAAATTCTTGCTGACTGCAAGGTAGAGATCCCTCGCCGATCTTCGGTAAGTAGACCCTGAGCGTAATGCTTCAGGTTCATTATCAAATCCCAGCAATACTCCAGGAAAGGATTCTGTTTCGTCGATAAACCTGAATCGTGCTTTCAGGTAAAGATGATGGAACCACGATGGACTGTTAAGCCCTGTGATATTCCATCCTCCATAACCAAGCCCGACTGCCAGTCTTGGGATAATACCCGCCGTGAGCGAAAACCTCAAACCATCATCGGGAAAAGTATTCATGGAGAAGTGATACGTTCTGGGTGCGACAATACCCGCAGTGGGCTCCCTGACCAGCCTCATTAGTTCTCCGGATACAGATTCCCCTGCAGATGCAACAAGAAGACTGATAATAAGAATACTCCTGATAATCATATTCGCGGCCCCTTCCCCCTTGAAAGGATCACAGAATCCCTGCCAAGAAGTTCCCTCAGGCTCTCAATCAATTCACAGCCAGGAAACACCCTGATCGATCTGGAGAGTCCCTTTACCCTCCAGCCCGATTTATGTCTGATATCTATAATCACATCTCCGCCGCCACTGCTTTTCTTCATGTACTCAACGGCCCTCTGCAGCAGCTCCATTCTAGGGTTACTTCCATCAACAATTATTGTAACCCCCGCCTTAAGCTGCAGTTTTACACCGTCAAGGGAGTATACTCTTCTCGCGCTGAAACGGCTGTCCCCTCTTCTCCTTGATACTTCTCCATCCATAAGCACCAGTCTGCCGGGTTCAAGAAGATCAGAATATCTGAGCAATGTATCGTTGAATACTACAACTTCAGCAGTACCGGTTCTTCCCTCCATCAAGATAAAAGCCATATCACCGCGCTTAGTTGGTATGATCTTCTTCTGAAGGATCATTCCAGCCGTTGTAACCACACTTCGTTCGCTTGTGGCGGCTCTTTCCACTGGGTCAGTTGAGAAGCTGTCTATTTCATCTGAATACATTTCAAGCGGGTGTCCAGTCATGTAAAACCCGAGAAGGGATTTCTCGAGTGAACAGCGCTGCTCAAGTGTGAACTCCTCCTTCTCATCTAAACTCGGCTCACCTTCGATAGTATCATCTTCATCGCCTTCTGCTCCCTGAAACAGCGACATCTGTCCAGCTTCTCTGTGTCTTCTTGACGCAGCTCCAAAGTTAACAGCCTGATCGATCGAATCGAAGAGCGAAGCTCTGTTAACTCCAAAGCAATCCATGGCTCCTGCACCTATGAGTGATTCAAGTGTTTTTTTGTTCACATCTCCGTTATCAAGGCGCGTACAGAAATCAAAGATGTTCCTGTAGTCACCATTTTCAAGCCTCTCATCGATTATTGCCGAAGCGGGGCCATCACCAACATTCTTAATTGCGGATAAGGCATAGATTATCCTTCCGCTTCCGTCTACATCGAATACTACAAAACTTGCGTTAACTGATGGAGGGTTGACTGTAACACTTATTCTGTTGCATTCGTCGATTGTCCTGGTTATTCTGTCTATTTTACCTATCTCACTTGTGAGGCAGGCGGCTAGGAATTCAGATGGATGATGAACCTTCAGCCATGCCGTCCAGTAAGCAAGTGCCGCGTAACAGACAGCATGTGATTTGTTGAATCCGTAACCGGCAAATTTCTCAATGAGGTCAAACAGCTTCTTCGCGGTTCTTTTGCTAACACCTCTGTTAACTGCTCCTGACACAAATTTGTCACGCATAAGGGCCATTACTTGCGGATTCTTCTTTGACATCGCCACTCTGAGTGTGTCTGCTTCAACCATAGACATACTCGCCAAAACATTCGCGATTCTCATAACCTGTTCCTGATAGATAATAACACCGTAGGTTGGAGAGAGAAGATCCTCCAGGTCGGGGTGGAGATAGCTTATTTTAAAATCCGCAGCTCCCGATTCTATACCCTTTTTATTATCTGCGTAAAGATCTATCATGTCCATAGATCCGGGACGAAAAATAGCCACAGCTGCTATCACATCATCGAAGCAGGTAACATTGATCTTTCTAAGAGCCTCGCGCATACCGGAACTCTCCAGCTGGAACACCCCAGATGTTTCTCCTCTGCGTATAATCTTAAATGTTTCCGGATCGCTGAAGGGCTGTTCCGTTATTTTCAGTCCCGGTTCTTTCCTTCTGATCAGTTTCTGAGCTCTGTGTATTACGGTAACGTTGCGAAGACCCAGAAGATCGAGTTTCAGAAGGCCGATCTTTTCTGCGCTCTTCTTCTCGTACTGGGTTGTAATACCTTCTTTTGCAGAATAGAGAGGAACGTAATCCCTGAGATTACCGGGAGCTATTATCACACC
>JAGLOY010000129.1 GCA_023138735.1 Candidatus Aegiribacteria sp.
CTCCGGGAAAGCTCCGGTACGCTGCTTACAACTTCGGGGAGCGAAGCACCGGGATCCGGAGCTGATGCCACAAGCTTCGCCAGGACATCTCCCTCCGAGACACTCAGACCCATCACCCTTGCAACATCACGAACCACCGATCTGTTTCTGATCCTGCTGAAGGTTATCAGCTGGCAGACGTTCTCCCTGCCGTACATTTCAATGATATGATCAATGATCTCACCACGGCGTTCACAGCATACGTCGAGATCGATATCCGGCATTTCCTTTCTTGCAGGATTGAGGAAGCGTTCGAAACTCAGATCGTAATCCAGAGGGTTAATACCGGTGATATCCAGCGCATAGGAAACAAGACTTCCAGCTGCGGAACCTCTTCCGGGTCCCACAGGAATGTCTCTGGACCTTGCCCACCTCATAAATTCCGACACAATGAGGAAGTATCCCGGAAAGCCCATATCCCCGATAATTCCCAGTTCGTAATCGAGTCTTTCCTGTTCATGGCTCAGGGGTTCTCTTTCAAGACGATTGAGCAGACCCTCGCTGGATAATTTTCTCAGGTATTCCTGCATATTCTGCTCCCCCTCGGGGAGGGGGAATTCCGGAAGCAGGATATCTCCCTGAGTCAGTACAAAATCGCATTTCTCAGCAAGTTTCACCGTGTTTGTAACTGCCTCCGGGATCCAGCTGAAAAGCTTCTGCATCTCGAGGGGTGTTTTTACGTAAAATTCTGCGGTATCAAAACGCATCCGACCGGGGTCATCCAGATTCTTTCCCGTCTGAATACACAGTAGCACTTCGTGGGCTTCGTGATCCGATTGTTTCAAGTAATGAGCGTCATTGGTTGCCGCAACCTGCGCCTCGGTCTCCCTGGCAAGTTCGGCAAGCAGCGGCAGAACGATCTTCTCATCATTCAGCCCATGGTCCATGAGCTCAATGAAGAAGTTATCTCTGCCGACAATATCCTGGTAGAAGCGAACAACATCAACTGCTTTCTCTTTTCGACCCGCAAGGAGATGCTGAGCCAATTCACCCTGAAGACAGGCTGAACCTATCAGCAGGCCTTCGCTGTGCTCAGCCAGAAGTTCAGTGTCTATTCTGGGCTTGTAATAGAAGCCATCGATATAGCCGGCGGATGAAAGCCTGGAAAGGTTACGGTATCCAACATCGTTCTTCGCTATCAGTGTAAGATGATACCTTCTGCTGTTCCTGCTTCTTTCGGTCATGGATGGATCGGCAAGATAGGCTTCCATTCCCAGAACAGGATGAATATCTCTGGAGGCCATCTTGTCAAAGAACTGAACTGCACCGAAGAGGCATCCATGATCAGTTACTGCAACGGATTTCATTCCGTTCTCTGAAAGATACTCGGCAAGGCGGTCAAATCTTATGGCACCATCAAGAAGGCTGTATTCTGAATGCAGGTGAAGATGAACGAAATCGACGACTTTGCTCATCCGGACAGTTCCGTTTTCCTCGCCTCTGAATCTTCTTCGGAATCTCCATATATGCGGTCAAACTCGCGACGCTCTTCCCTGTCAGCTCTGTCGGTTAGGTCCTCTCCGTCTTTTTTGTATTTAAGAACAACATAGATCAGAGTCCAGGCGGACGAGCAGCTGGACAGGAAGTACGATATGATTATCAGTAGTATGGCGGTTCCAGAAATACCTGCAAGAATACCGGCTAACCCTGAAAAGCCCTGAACATCTCCCTGCTGCCCCAGTATCCCTGAGAAAAAGGGAAGTGCCTCCGGTGCCAGCAGCTGCGGGCCCGAGGCCAGGGCAGCTACCAGTCCGCTGTCTGCAGCACCCGCAGAAACTGAAAGAGAGAGAAAGCTGAAGGCAACAGATGAAAGTAACAGGAAGGCTGCTCCTCC
>JAGLOY010000013.1 GCA_023138735.1 Candidatus Aegiribacteria sp.
CTGATTCGCAGAAGCATGAGGATTCCACACTGTCACAGAGATAGCCAATTATTGTGGTTCCGGAGCAGAGCCTGGTGAAGCTCCCGCTCTCGGAGAAAACACTGTCGTACACACTTACTCCCGCCATATCGCAGGGTCTGAGCCCGAGAATAACTCTCCCGTTAGTTGTGAATTCCCGAAGAATCGGCTCTGTACCGGGATCTTCCGCGAATTCAAGAAAGTAATGGGTCTCCGGCTGGAAGTGGCTCCGTGCGGCGATATCGGTTCGCCTGCTCAGGTCGATTTCCTCACCGGGGGAGATCTGTCGAAACATCAGGCACTTCTGCTCGTCGTTGGAGGGAGCAAAAAGGGGACCCTTAAGAGCGAGAAAATCGACGAGTATCTGCAGGTCATCCACCTTCCAGGTCATGATCCCTCCCTTCCATGGTCGAGGCATTCGTCATCCTCCCTGAAATCGAGCATAGCAGGGGTTAGTTCGGGGTTCATACCAGGGACATACTCGAAATAGTTCTCAACGATGTTCGCCAGTTTCCTGTTGATAACGCGGAGGGGGATACCCACAGGGCAGACCCTGTCGCACTCCCCGCAGTTGACGCATCGACCTGCAAGATGATAAGCCCTGATAAGGTTCCAGTATGCGTTGGAGGAGGGTTTTATACTCACTTCCACCCACTGGGGAGAGGATTTCTCGGTCACGCACTCGCGGCAGTAGCACAGAGGGCACACATCCCGGCAGGCATAGCACCTTATGCATTTGTCGAACTGATGCCTGAAGAACTTGAACCGTTCAGCGCGCGTGAGCTCATTGATAGAACTGAGTTCTTCGTCCTCGATAGCCTCATCCTTTATTTCCACGCCCTCCGGGTGGATGAGCTCATCGTAATCAGGGGGCGTGTTGACTCGGCAGAACGCGCACTTCGGTAGCGGTTTGCCATCCTCTTCCAGGCCGGGGCATACGATGCCTAGTACACTGAATCTTTCTCTGTCCAGCTCGCCCTCCGCGACCAGTTGAACCATGGTCCTTCCATCGCAGCCTTTGAGAAAGATTCCGATCCTTTCGTCACCGTTCAATTTAATGAAGGACATCAGATTGTGTACGCATCCGTCACCGAAATAGAGGTTATCCACATCGGCAGGATCTGTTATTCGAACCGGCTTGACCGACCCGTCCGATCTTTGACTATAGCCGATGAAGGAGTCAATCTTATCCGCCTCCAGCCAGCGCTTTGCAGTCTCTTCAATTTCGCTATACATGCTAATCCTCGAGTTCTTTGCGAGAGTAAGGATTGGGTCGGCCAAGTGCCTTTACATCCTCGGTGAAGGCGGTCACTACTTCAGCGAAGCGGTCCCCTTCGGAGGCCGACACCCATTCCAGAGTGAGGCGTTCAGGTTCTACACCGACGAAATCGAGGAAGGATTTCAGTACAGAAAATCGTCGTCTGGCATAGTAATTACCCTCGTTGTAGTGGCAGTCCGCAGGGTGGCAGCCGCCAATAAAGACGCCATCTGCACCGCTCAGAAGCGAAGTGAGTATAAAGTGCGGGCTGACCCTGCCGGAGCAGGGGATTCTTATAGGCCTGATGTTCTGGGGGTACTTGATCCTGGTGGTACCGGCCAGATCGGCTCCGGCGTAGGTGCACCAGTTGCATAGCAGGCCGACAATTCTTGGGTAGTACTCTTCTGTCATCTTGCTACCTCCACCGCGAAGAGAGCCGTAATTTCGGCATGAATCTGTTCATCACTGAATGCCCTGAGCTCCATTGCACCGTCTGAGCATTGGGCTACGCAGGCGCCGCAACCCTGGCAGACGCCGGGCAGGACTTTCGCGATTTTTCGTTCCATGAACTCGTCTTCTTCCACTGCTGTAAAGAAACAGACCTCCATGCAGTCCATGCAGCCCGTGCATCTGCCCGGATCGACTTCTGCAATGATTGGCTCTCTCGCTATCTGATCCCTTGAGAGAAGGCCAAGCACTTTGGATGCGGATGCCGATGCCTGCGCCACAGATTCTGGAATATCCTTTGGACCCTGGCACATTCCGGCGAGGTAGATCCCCGCCTTGTTCGTTTCCACCGGCCGGAGCTTCGGGTGAAGCTCGTTGAAGAAGCCGTACTGATCGT
This sequence comes from Candidatus Aegiribacteria sp., assembly GCA_023138735.1. GTDB lineage: Bacteria > Fermentibacterota > Fermentibacteria > Fermentibacterales > JCC-6 > Aegiribacteria. The sequence continues at coordinate 2,121 of JAGLOY010000013.1, forward strand.
AACCGATCCCGAGCATCTGGGCGAGTTCGGCAGCATCATTCTGCGCGGCGGCTCCGTTGGTCAGTATGACCATATCGGCCTCCACCTCGATCTGTCTGCCGAGAAAGGCATCCTCCGAACGCACAAGAAGCTTACCATCGGACTGTACTATTCGTGAAGGGCGCCCTTTGATGAACTGGACATCCTCCTGTTCTATCGCTCTGCGGACGAACTCCTCGTATCCCTTACCCGCTGCCCTTATGTCAATATAGAATGAGTAGATCTTTGCATCGGGGATCTTCGATCTCGTAATCACTGCATGCTTCGCTGTAGCCATGCAGCATATCCTTGAACAGTAGGGGAATCCCTTGGATGGATCCCTTGACCCGACGCAGTGGATGAAAACTATGCTTTTCGGCTCCATTCCGTCTGAAGGCCGCCGGAGTTTCCCGCCGGTGGGGCCTGATGCGTTAGTGAGCCTCTCGAACTGAAGCCAGCTTATCACATCTTTGTAACTGCCGTATCCGTACTCGGTGTACTTCCTTGCATCGAAGAAGTGGAAGCCTGTAGCAACGACAATGGCGCCTACCTGTACCTCAACGATTTCATTCTCCTGCTCAAAGTCGATGGCATCCGCCGGACAGACCTTCTCACATGCCCTGCATTTACCTGTCTTGAAATAAATACAGCTCTCTCTGTCGATAGCCGGTGCCGCAGGTACCGCCTGCGGGAAAGGCCTGTATATAGCGGTCCGGTCAGCGAGGCTGGCATCGAACTCGGAAGGTACCCTCACGGGGCAGACCTCAAGGCAGGTACCGCACCCGTTGCACTTCTCCAGGTCGACCGATCTGGCGCGTATTCTCGCCTTCACCTTGTAAGCACCAACGAAGCCGGTGACCTCTTCCACTTCTGAGTATGTCAGCAGCGTGATATTCGGGTGGGATGCGACTTCGACCATCTTGGGTGTGAGGATACAGGAAGCGCAGTCGAGGGTCGGGAAGGTTTTGTCATACTGAGCCATGTGACCGCCCAGAGAGGGGCTTCTTTCCACAAGGGTTACATCCACACCCCCATCCGCGATATCCAGTGCCGCCTGAATGCCTGCGACTCCTCCACCTATCACAAGAGCTCTCCTTGTGACCGGAAGATGTATCTCCTCCAGAGGTCGTAGCCTTGCAACCTTCGCAACTTTCATGCGGACCAGATCGATTGCTTTCGCTGTGGCTTCACCCCTGTTCAGCGCGACCCATGAAGTATGCTCCCTTAGGTTAGCCATTTCCATCATGTAAGGGTTAAGTCCTGCGTCACGAAGAGTTTTTCTGAAGGTAGGCTCGTGCATTCTCGGTGAGCACGCGGCAACTACCACACCGTCGAGGTTGTATTCCTTTATCGCATCCTTGATCTGGGTCTGCCCCGGAGCGGAGCAGGTGAACTGGTAATCTACAGCGCAGGCGACATCCGGTAGACGGGTGGCGGATTCTATGACGCGGTCTATATCGACCATAGAGGAAATGTTTGTTCCGCAATGACAGACGAATACTCCTATTTTACGCATTAGAGACCTCCAGCTTCTCAAGAAGTCTTTTCACAGGAGTGATGTGAGCTTCAAGACCGAGTCTGACTGGATCGATCCCCATAGCCAGACCCAGGAGCTGGTTGATATAGAGAACCGGCACTCCGTACTCCTCTATCCCCCGCTCCTCCATCTTGAACTGTCCACGATCGAGGATGGTCATGCAGTAGGGACAGACCACTATCAGGACGTCGGCCTCGATCTTCTTGAGGGAATCAAGCTTACGCTTGAGGAAAGGCAGAGACATTTCCTCTTTATGGATGATTACCTGCGTCAATCCACTGCCGCAGCAGGTCCTCGCCTCCGGGTATGTGACGTTCTCCGCTCCCGCAATCTCTATCAGTTCCTCAAGGACTGTGGGCATGTAAGGATCGTCAACGGCATCGTGCTTGAAACCGTACAGGTAATGACAGCCGTAGTGTGTTGCGACTCGAAGACCCTTGAGCGGTCTTGTGATCAGCTCTTTTATTCTATTTTTAAGCCCTGCGACGGCCTCGAGCATATGGAGTACATGGCTTGTGCCCTTGTACTCGCGTCCGATCATGCCCAGCATCTCGTTGACCTTGTTCGTGATGTCAGGATTATGGTCCATGAAATGACCGAACTCGGTCAGGAACATGTGACAGCCGTTGCACACGGTCAGAGCGTTTTTACCTGATTCTTCGATAATTGAAAGGTTCCGCGCTACTGCGGGAAGGGAAGCGGTCACCTCGGCCAGGGAAGTGAAGGTGATAAATCCGCCGCAGCAGCTCTGCTCGGGTGAATCCTCCAGCTCGATCCCCAGCCTTGCGAACACCTCCTCGGTGGATGTTTCGATTCCCGGATACTTGCTCGAAGAGACGCACGATCTGAACAGGAAATAGCTGTCGTTAATTGGTACCTTCTTCACAATTTCTGCTCTAGGCATTGTCATCCTCCTCAGGAAAGCCGGCGAACTTGCCATTCGGGCCGGTCACCGTCACCATCCTGTCGAGCTCCGCCCGAGTGAGGGGAGCCTTCTCCTCCTTGTGCGGCAGCTCCTTCAGTATCCTGGTCATGCCTGAGACGTCGGATATGAACTGCACCTCGCTAAGAGCGCGATCTGAGACTTTCCTCTCCCGGGAGAGACCCATCTTCTCGCGGACATCTGCCATGCTCCCGGAGGTGTTCGAATTATTCGCTCTTCGCCGTGTGATATTCGGGTTACGCTCGTCCTGCAGCACGGTCATACCGGTCCTGTAGTAATCGAGGGCATAGGGCAGGAGTTTCTTCACATACTCCCAGCCGTATCCTGCGTAGAGGGAGGCGTACCTTAGCATGGCTACTGTGAAGGGGAAGTTAATGTCCTTAGGGCAGCTTGCGTAACAGGATGAGCAGAAGAAGCAGGACCAGAGTTCCTCCGACTTTATTACGTCTTCTACGTTTCCAAGCTTAATGGAGTGGATAATTCTACGTGAATTGTATTGTGTGACAGAGGCCGCAGGGCAGTTGCCAACACATTTGCCGCACTGCATGCACTTCTCAAGGTCCCCGATGAAACGGAAGGTCAGCTCGCTCAGATCGCTGTATAGCTCTGGACGAAGTTTCTTGTCGAACAGCCTACTCATCTTTGCCACCAGCCTTCTTCGGTTTGCGCATCATTCCGGGCATCGCCTTCATGAAAGGGGGGATGAGGGTCGGGTGTCTCAGCATGAGGGGAAGCATATCAGGCATCATCCCCATTATCATTCCCGGGGTCATCCTCATACTGAAGACGCCCATCATCTCGGACATAACATTGATTATCCTCTTGCCGAGTCTGGGATTGTCGCCAAGAACTTCCGCCACATAAGGCATCATGTCCATCACCAGATCCTTGTCCATTGTAGCACCGCTGTCCTCCATCATTCCAGGCATCATTTCAAAAATCGCGGGTTTTCTATCCGGCCGCAGAGCAAGCAGCTTAAGCATCCCGGGCATCATCCCGAGAAGCCTCTCCCTGTTCACATCCATGGACAGGGCATTCGAGTAAATCTCCATCATTCTATCAATCGTATTCATTTGCACCTTCCCTCATTTTTCAGGCCGTGGGACAGGAGATCAATTTCGAAAGGCATGTCCGTATACCTGAGGTCTACTCCCGAGGGAGCTTGCAATGGTTCGATATTAAAGCTGAGAATCGCGCGGCAGCCGTTCTCCACCAGGAGATCTACCGCCCGCTGGGCCAATCCCGGTGTGACACAGATCATCCCGATGAAATCGGTAATCCCATCAAGAACTGCACTCATCTTACTTGCATGATAAACTGAGACTCCGCCGATGAGTTCTCCCGTTCTGCTGCCATCGATATCGAAGGCACCTAGGAACCTGTACTTTGTGCCTGGGATCCCGCCTTCCAGGAGAGCCCTGCCAAGACGTCCGGCTCCCATGAGGACCACTGGAGGAGGGCTTAATATCCCGAGTATCCGTTCAATCACTTCCAACAGCTCCACGGGATTGTAGCCGGAACCCTGCTTGCCGAACTCACCGTACGCTGCAAGATCTTTTCGGACAGAGGCTGGGGATATGCCGCATGGCTCCGCCAACGAGGTGGAAGTGATGATATCGATACCGTTTGCGATAGCCATCCTGAGGCAGCGAGCGTAATGGCTCAGGCGTTTTAACGTTGCTTCTGATTCGGTCTTGTTCAATTTCCCACCAAACTAGTAGTGAAAGTTACCACTTTCACTATCGAATTTGAAAGGCAATGTCAAGAACACAAAAACCGTCCTCGGAAAGGACGGCTTCTGTACATTCTGTAAGGTGGTATTTATTTAGAAGTGTTTATCTCATCCAGAACTTCTCTGCATGAAGGAACGAACTCAAAGAATTTCTCGATTCTCTCGCAGGGGTATTCGCTGCAGAGCCCGCAGTTGGCTATGTGGTGCGTCTGCTGACTGCATGAACGGATATCACACTCCGCACAGTGGGTGATCTGAACACCTTCTGTAGCCTGACAACCTACGCAGTTGATATCGGATGCTCCGATCTGGGCTCCGTACATCTTCGACCAGTCCTTTGCCGTCTTCTCCCGCAGTTCCTGATCATCGGTTCTGTAGGCAATAAAAGCAGGACATTCATTACAGATGATACCGCACGATCCAACTATCCTGTTCATGATTTCTCCTTTCAGAAAAGAATATGTAAGTTAACGCTCAAGGATTACTACTCTTCCGGACAAAGTACCGGATTCATCACTGCCGGCAAATGTAAAATAGACTCCAGGATCGCAGGCATCTGCAGCCCACAGGAAAACGTTTGAATTCGGATGCGTTGAGAGAACTTCATCGATCAGCCTGCCCGAGATATCGTAGATCCCGATTCTGGATACTGCGGAGAACCCGAAAAGCTCAATTCTGACCGAGGACAAGGCCGGGTTAGGGGAAATGCTGATAGCCTGCTCCAGGGCAGGAGGATGACTTCCTTCTATACCGACCGGTACATTCATGAACCTTACTGCATCTGCCACGATCACAGGCCCTGGAGTACAGCCCTCGCTGGAAATCTCCACCCAACCGAAAGTTCCCTCAGGGAAAGAGAAAGAACCGAGTGAATACCACTCCTCACCGCCTGTGCTCTGATCCACAATGAATTCATTTTCACCGTTTTGGTGATGTACGATGAACCTGGCATCAGTTGCTCTGTTTGAGCCCGATACCCACCACAGAGACACATCATACAAACCGGAAACAGGTATGTACGGATTCCATCTTGCAGTATGAACAGTGCCGGATACGTTTATCCAGGCGTAATCAGGTCCGAATGGAGCACCATAGTAACCAAGATCCCATCTATTCGGACCTTCCGTTGTAAAAGAGGGGTAAGAATTGTCGACTACCCTGCTTAGATACTGGGGTGTAACCGGTGAGAGCAGATTTTCACATAACCCGGCACAGTAAGCCCATCCTTCGATTCCGGAATGGTCCTGCCATTGAGTATAGAATCTCCAGGATTCATCCCAGCCAGTGATGTAGTCAAGGAACGAAGCTTCACCCAGAATTGATGGCATTTCTGTGTACTTAATGACATAGAACCCGGCTGTTTTAACTCCTCGATCGGTGTACCCGAATGCTTCAACTATGTAAGGGTGAGTTATGTCCCGTAAGGCGAAGGACTCCGGTGAACCATCGGTATCGCAGTACGTTTCGGTTCCCTGAACCGATCCGTTGAAAGCGTTGTGATGAATGGAGATGAATCTGTCATAACCGCCCGCATTTGCGTATTCTACCCTGTCGACAAGCGATACGTACCTATCAGAATCCCTGGTCATAGAGACAGTTTCACACTCAGGCAGCTGTTCAAGGTATGACCTGGCAAGGAATGCAACATCTAGATTTGCCTCCTTTTCCATGTAGTAAATACCAACAGCGCCAGCATCCGAGCCGCCATGCCCGGGATCGAGGCACACCGACCATGCCAATATCATCCCTGCTGTAAGCGGCAGCGGAATCAGGAATTGCATCAGCGGTCAGGAACGGTGATGAGAGAGCCCGTAATGGCATCAATCGCAAAAACAGCAACGTCCAGAGCTATCGGATGAATTTCGTGGACACCGGAGGAAAAGGTGATCTGCTGATTTTCACCCTCGAGGGAAACCTTCCAGATCTCACCGGAAGTGATCGTATGCCCGTCATCTGATGTCACGCTGTAGAGCAGTACCCCCATTTCCTTCCACCAGAAAGGCATAGAGCCTTCCGCAAGAGATGTGCATGTCCCGTCGTCAGGAGAAACCTTTACGATCTCACCCTCCAGCGAGGAGGTTACGATTACAACGGTTCCCCCGCTGGATACAAACAAAGGAGAGTAGAACCTGTAATCGGAGGCGAGAACCGAGGATTCCCCGCTAGAGGTATTTAGAAGGCAGATTCGATCGCTGCTGTCGCAGAATGCGATCCGGCTACCGGAATGATCAACCGCTACGGTATGTGACTCCAGCTCTATTTCGGTTGAAATACCGTTTCTGTAAAGAAATCCGTCAGCTGTGAACCAGATGTTTCCAAACCCGTCAAATGCCGCCATTCCGGCATTTGTGAATGGACCGTAGAGATCAAGGAGAGAATCGGAAGTGAAAAGAACAATGTAGTCCAAAGCGTTGCGATTAATGCAAATTGCAGCTGAATCTCCGCAGGAAGAGGGAACAGAACAGCGTGTTGACTCATCCCAATGCCAGGGGATAGATCTGGCAGCTTTCCCACCTTCAAGGTAAAGTGCGCTTCCGTAATCCCAGGGAACGGCTAAGATGCCGATGTTGAAAGGAGTTATAAGTGCGAGACCCGGACCGTCGTATTGGAAATCACGGGGTTCAGAATCCACCGAAGGAACAGATAAGAGGACTATAACTGAAAGTGCATTCAGGATATTCATAAAACCGATCCTCCTTTGAGGACAAACCAGATGCGTTATTACTCTTAATTATCAAGAATGATAATTTTTCTGGAATAATCCCCTGATCCCAGGCCTTCGATGCAAACCATATACATTCCCGCCGGCAGCCTTCCAGTTCCACTCTCCGCGCCGGTGAGGATACTGTTTGACCCCGAATGGAGGGTTTCTGTCCTGAGATCTGTTACGAGCCTGCCATCGATGGAATAGACTCTGACCCTTAGGCCTTGAGGAAGCGCCGAATGGAGGTTGACAGTCAGTTCAATTGATCTGGCCGGACTGGGCATTATCACCTCTGAAACACTTCCCGCCGCAGGGGCTCCCTCTACAGAAGAGACGTTGTTCAGTTCGTCGATCTCATGGTATTCATTAAAAGGGTCTGCAATTACCCTGATACTTTCATTAACATCGCTCATATAAATCAGAGGGATTCTCACCTGGTGCGATCCTTCTTCAAGCCCGATTGTCGCTGATCCGGCGAACCGATCACCCCAGAATACGGCTATTTCAACGGTTCTGCAGGAGATCACAGGCGAAGTCGTTGAAGGAATACCTGAGCGGTCATATTGAGGTGTTCTTTCCGAATCAGGAGCTACTTCCTCGATCCCTGCGGATACTTCGGTGTCAACGGAAAGCCCGGTATAAGTCAATTCCCGGGAAGCAGGAGCAGGCTCATCTTCTGACAGATAATTAATGCCGGATATCTCAACCTCGGCGAGCAGACAAAAACTACAGGCGTCAATGCCCCGGGCCGCAGCGATATATGGGCTGCCCGAAATTTCGATGTCCAGACCAGCAGAGGTAGTAGTGGTATTATAGAATCCGTTGCGGAAGGGATTATCCTGGTACATATGCCAGCCGTCATCGGTATAGTTGCCTTCACTCCAGTCGAAAAGGATTGCATAGCCTGAGTAGTCTATGTAAAGAACTTCAGGGGAACCGTCCATGTCAAGATCACAGATCGCAGGAGCAGCACATGCAATATCACGTGTCCAGGCGGGAAAGCCTTCCAGCATCGATGGACCGGCCCCCGGATCATGTCCGCAGAAGAGCGAGGAAAAACCCGAGAAGACAGCCATTCCACTGGAATTCCATGATGTTGTCAAACCGATTACAGGTTGTGATTTAATATCCGTTCCGCCACCCGGGATGATGGGATTGAAAGGGATAGGAGAACTCTGGAATACTTCAGAACCACTGCATAATTCCCAACCAAGAACAATTCCTTCTTTGTAATACAGTCCTCCATTCAAAGTGTAAATCACTTCAAGATCCGAGTCTCTGTCCAGATCACCAATGGAGGGGCCCGGCATGTTGCCGTAATAATCTCCGCCATTCATCCAGCCGGTCATCCAGATGAATGTCAGATCTACAGGATTGCTTTGAAGGCTGTATGCGAATACACGCTTATACATACTGCTCAATATGTTGGTCTTGGCTGAACCAGCTATATAGTAAGTGCCGTTTTCCTCTGCAGCCGCCAGGGTCCCAAACGCTCTTGCGATCTCACCGCCTGTATCCAGTTCAGGGAGCTGGTGTACAGATATCAGAACATTACCGCTTTCCTCAAAGTCGATGATTTTAAGTGCAGTGCCCACGCCTCCTGAGCCCCAGGTTGTGACTATCAGCTCCTCGAATCCATCCTCATCGAAATCAACTGCTGCAGGAGCGCTATAGAAACTCCCTCCCAGTATAACAGGGAAATCTGTGCTGTAATTGACCCAGCTGTCATGCACAGAATCGTACCGCCATACGTAAAGATGTGGTAATTCTCCGTTGTGCCCCCTTGTTCTCAGAGCTATTTCCATGTACTTGCCGCCGTCCGCCTGAAAAAGAACGGGAGTCCCGGCAACAAGCGGCGAAGCTACCTGTTCATTCACTCCGGTTGCAGCTATCTCGCTAACCGTCCATTGTACGCCGGACATATCGTACAATAAAACTGCCACATGTTCCTGGTTTCTAACGTCAATTTTCTTCTGACATGTGACCAGTATCTCGAGCCTGTCATCGCCATCGATATCACCGACCGCACAGCCCAGGAATCTGTCGAAATCGTAGTCAGGAGGAAGGCTCACTGTCTGATAATTGCCGTTCCTGTCAATTATGTAAACTACACCGAAAGAAGTAGCGACGATAATCTCGCCCGAACCATCACGATCCAGATCAGCAATTGCAGGGCCGCAACCGGGTGATCCCAGCAGGTGAATTGGCCAGCCGCTGACTGCCGGACAGGTAGTGCTGATTGAAATTGATTCCGATTCGCTTTCCCTGCCGATTGAATCTATTGCGGTAATCTCAATGAGATATTGTCTTCCAGGCAGGAGGTCTTCCAATGTAATCTGCTTTACCGGAACCGGAAGAGGATAAGCTCGGTGCCGCTCTGTGCCGTCATTGTAATAGATATAGAATCCCGTTGCGCTGACCTGTCCTTCATGTTTCCAGACCAGACTGATGTAATCCTGGCCAGCGTCATATACCTGCAATTCGGTTGGCGGGTCGATCTGCTGCTCCCCGAGCTCAGCCACCATCTCAACATCAACATGACGTGCGGTGAAATCACCGCCTTCGCTGCTAACTGTCAGATCGAACGAACACCCTCTGTATGCATCTCCTAACCAGGGTGATTCTCCGCTCATCGGGGCTACGGTCAGAACGATCTGTCCCCTCAACGCGGCTACTTTGTTGGATTCTATGCCCGGGTAAGTAAGTGTGTTGACCAGGAAGGGCGCATATGGAAAAATGCTTTCCACAGTAATTTCCAGGTTGCTTCCCTCCCCAAGGCCGCAGTTTGCCAGAAACATATTACTGAGTGTTATTTCCGCAGTAACCCCGCTGGAGTTGTCAGCAGCGGGATCAAGTACGGTAAGTGCATAGCCCTCGGAGTAGATAGTAAGGAACAGAGATGACTCCCAGCGATAGATATTGCCGTCACCGTCAGTGTAAGAGAACGTCAGATTGAACTCAGCAGTTGAATAACTCTCTACATCCGCATTGATGGAAACTGTCATTGGATCCTCCGAAATCTCAGTCTGATCCTGACCGATATCGGGAATACTCACATGATCCTCAGAGATGTTCTCAATGTACTCGCCACCTGAAACCAGGGATAGTTCCGCAGTAACATTCTGCGCAGTGCAGCCCCCGCTGTTCAGAGCGGTAATGTAGATGTCAACTGTTTCTCCCGGATTTGCTGCGCCATCGCCGCTGGCATCGACTGCAAAGCTTTCCATTGATACGATCGGAATGTTGGTGGGAAGGACATCCATTCTTACCTGAGCGGGGATGTAGCTCGCAACAGTTGTTGCGGTTGAGTTGATTTCTCTGCGGTGTTTAACTGCAGTAATAACCAGATCCTGATCGTCGCCGCCATCGGCAATGCATACATCCTCGAATATCACCCGGCCCTGTTCGTCAGTCTCCTCAACTGAGAAAATCTCACCCTTCTTCCAGAGGCAGACGGTGGCGTTTTGAACAGGGTCAGAACCATCAGTGACAATGACAGGAATATCCGTGGGTACTCCCTCTCTCAGGAATTTCCCGGGAACGATCAGAAAAAGTTCTTCAGGATCATCACGCCAGACATATATAAGTGGTGAGCCGAGGAGATTAAGCTGGAGAAATGAGATGCCGTCATTGTTTTTCGAACATCTATGAGCCTCTGCAAGGTAACTCAAAGGCCAATCGGAAGACTTAATTCCGTGCTGGTCAGCAATATATCCAGTATTGAACAGGGCATCGCAGAATGCATAGTAAGTAACATTCTGATTAAACAAACCATATCTTGCATTGGTTATCATCGCTACCAGGCCGGAACTGGATGATGTTAACAGGCCGGCCTCGGCAAAACAGAAAGCGCCGTCGAAGTGCCCGATATCGCAGCCAAGCGTCCAGAGAATTGAAGGCTTCTCAAAATTCTGCATTGTAGTGAAATCGGAATCCCACATGTACTGCCCGAGAGTATTCTTACCCGCTGTAGCGAGCTTATGTACTTCCGAATGATCCGCGTGGATAATTAAACTGTATCCCTGATCGAATTCGTTCAGCGCTGTGCTTCGGCAAAGGTCTCCTGCGGGTAGTGAATGAGGGAAATACAGCTCAGTGGGTTCATCAAGGTATTCAGGAATTGCTGACGATTCTCCCAGAAGAGCGGTCAGCCACATCATATCATCAGCCCCTGCCCCGGCAGTGTCATTGGAGCCAATCAGCAGCAGTTTCCTTGCGAAGCCTTCCGGGAAATGCTCCGGCTGTTCGTAAAGCAGAAGTTTTGCGAAGAGTGAATCCACATCATCACCGTCATTAACTGGCCATCTGCCTGCGCAGAGATCAAGATAATTGTCGTAAATCCCCGTAATCCACATGGAACTTTCGTATGACCAGTTGCCGTCTATGTCGATGTAGTAATCGTCTGAAGGCATCTGAAAGATTGGAAAAGGATAGCAGTTGTAATCCCAGCCGTAACATTCTCTGACCGGTACAACTCCATTGTCACCCCCGAGAAGAACCGCCTGGATGCCCCATTTTTCGTGAGCTTCGCGGATGAAGTTACGAATCCGCTCAGGTGTATCGCAGCCACTGTAGAACAGATCGATCCATTCCACGGTTCGTACGACTGTGATGATGCCCTGGCATGTTCGATAGTCGGCAACCTGTTCGAAATCCTCAGCTAGGTCGCTGCTGGTGATTATCACCATATCGACCCCGTCGCCGGATAAGCCGGGAGATTGCATGATGTTGAGTGGAGACATTCTGTCTTCGAAATTCATGATAAGAGGCTGGTTGTAGAGATTAATATTTTCCGGGTTGGATACCAGGCAGAGAATGCCCCGTTCGCGCATTTGGGCGCTCCATTCGGTTTCTCGACTGGGGACGATTCGTTCCGATTCTGAAGGGCCGGTCTGGATGTCAATTTCGATTGAAGCCAGGATCATCAGGATACTGTCTGACGGGATGTACCTGACCGGTGTTCCGCTCAGAGAGGCCACCGAATAGCCCATGGCAGATCCCTGCCGCGACACTTCGATCGGCTGTTCCGGGAAAGGGTTACTGGAAGTGTAGATAGCCGGATCGGGACAGATGAAGGCAGTATCCGTCATGAGGCCTGTCTGCACCGGGTAAAGGAAATACTTGCCCCGAAGCGTATCCCAGGTGACGGATACGATCTCAATTTCGGCTATCCTGGTATCGGGAGGAAGGAGAAAGGTTGAAACAGAGGAAGGTAATGAAGGGTAACCCAGACTCTGAAATCCATGCATCGAGCTGGAAATACCATCTATTGAAATCAGATGGTATTCAGCCCCGTCAACCGTAACAGTATCAACTGATACATCACTGACCGAAGCAGCAGGCTCGAACACGATATCATCGGATACCGTTCCCAGAATAGCCAGAATGATAAGTACTATCATAAAATCGTTAAACGTCTCCTTTTATACTGCAGGTTCACGCTAGAATCTAAAACAGTTTTCTGGCAAGCGATAGTATAGCATCAAGACCAGAAACCCGATCCGTACGGAGGAGTTCCTTAAGGAAGTTCCCGTCATCTGCTGACACCGCTGTTCCTTCGTCCTCCTTCTCAATAGTGCCCAGAGTAGCAGCAGCAACCGCGGGAAGCATCTTCTTGATCGTTTCGGTGTCTATTCCTGTTTTACTCGAAACAAAACCTGCAACTTCCCGGCTCACATCCTTGTTGCCGAAAATGTGGCCGAGTATGGCGTTACCGTCGGCAAGGGTTTCGCTGCTGCTGAGGGTTTCCGGATTATCCACGTATTCCCGGTGGTTACCTGATCTGACTACACTGAGGAGAGATTCGAGACCGTTACGATCGGCAGTGTTCCGGTCCAGTCCCTTTGATAATGCAGGTACAAGGAGACTTAATGCACTGATGGCTTGATCATCACTGAGCCCGACCAGCTTTGCAAGTTCCTTGACCAATACACCCTTACCAGCACTGACCACGTCACTAAGTAAACTCATTTCATCTCCCTTGACCCGCCTGTATTCTATAATCAGTCAGTTATACAAAATAAACAATACGATGATCTGCATGATCATGTCAATTCAGTACCAGATCCCGCGCTGACACAACGGGATAATGCTTTACATGGACAAGTCTGTCCCGATATAATCGTTCCCATGATATTCACCCACCATTGCACACCCGAAACCGGAAAATTAGATCGAGATCAGACAAGGATTTTCTGGCTTGTCTTCTCTCTTGTAATACTCAGCTGGATATCGATCAAAATCACGCTGCCGGCCCTGCCGGGTTTCCCGGAGGCTTTCGGATGCTCCTCAAGCGGAGTGAAAACGTCCGTTTCTCTCTACCTTCTATTCTTTGCCTTCTCGCAGCCTTTCTGGGGAGGAGTTGTTCAGAAGAGCGGATACAGAAGGGCAGTAGTCCTCAGTTTTATCGTGGCAATGACCGGTAGTATTGTAGCAATGCTGTCATCAAGTTTGCCCGTGTACATTGTTGGAAGAAGTCTTGAGGGGATCGGTATTGGAGCCGCCTCTCCAGTAGGCCGGACCCTTCTGGTGGATTCATTCGAACGAGCAAAACTGACCTCCAGAATTGGCCTTATCAGCGGCGTTGCAGCCGTTATGCCCGCTCTTGCACCTATCCTCGGAGTGTACTTGATGATGGTGCTGGGGTGGCGAGCCATTTTTGGCCTGCTTTTCGTTTTGACTCTGGCGTGGTTCTGTGGAGCGCTAAGATGGCTTCCCCGGTCACACACGAAATCATCGGAAGAAATTCCAGTAATGCATAAAAGTCTACTGAAAATCAACATGAGCATACTGAAGAATACAGGCTTCTGGGGATTTGCCATCGCGTATGCTTCAATGCTCGGAGGTCTGCTAGGTTACTATTCTGCCATACCATACTGGCTTCATGCACAACTTGGAGTGTCTCCCAGTGTATATCCATATCTGGTAATTCCAACTGTGCTCCTGTTTTTAGGAGGTCTGTCTGTTTCGAGTGTTCTGACAAGGAAGCGAAGGACTGAGGATATACTGTTCGGCGGTCTGCTGAGTTCGTTATTAGCAGCTTCAGCGGCAATCGGACTTATGATCCTTGGTCTGAGAGGAGTATGGAGCATAGTTAGTATTATGAGCTTGTACGGCTTCGCGGTAGGGATAGTAACACCACAGGCAAATGCCGGAGTCCTTATCAGGTTCAAGTATGCGGCTGCCCCGGCGTCAGCTTTGCTTAGTCTGATCATATTTGGTTCGGCCTCACTCACTTCTGCAATCGCCATGAGGTTGACGGTAAGCGGTGCTCTATGGCAGCTTACTCTATACATCTGCCTTCTTTCGGTAACTGGTTTACTGGCAGGTTACTTCTGGATATGGCGCCCATCCCGGGCTTCAACCACTTCCTTAGCGCGATGAGCGTGTGGTTTTTATCATCACTCATTAACTGAACAGCATTCTGAATTCGTCGTCAGTATTTCAATGACTTGACACAAGTAGACGACCGGTCTATTATTAACATTGCTTTGGAAAGAGGTTTTCTGAATGACGATAGACACGGAACGGTACATACTTGAAAAGGGTGCCGAGTTAATCAGACGGAACGGCTTCAATAATACGGGATTGAGTATGATCCTTAAAGCAGCAGGTGTCCCGAGAGGTTCCTTTTACTACTACTTCAAAAACAAGGTGGATTTTGGACTCAGGCTGATCGAATATCTCCATGACTCAATAAAACCGGTGCTCTACGGGTTCCTGACAGGAGAGTGTGATACCCCGCCTCTGGAAAGATTAAGAGAATTCTTCGCGTACTTCAGGCGAATCTTCACCAATGAGGAAATCATGTCCGGATGTCCAATAGGCAACATATCTCAGGAGATGGCAGCCTCGAATCCCAGATTCAGGGAGAAGCTTGCCGATGTATTCGACAACATTACGAACCCGGTTGTTATTTGCCTCAAGCATGCAGTCGAGAAGGGGGAATTATCCGGGGAAGAGGATGTGCTCTCGCTGGCGAAGTTCATTGTAAACAGCTGGCAGGGCGCTCTTATCGCACTGAAGGTTAGCGGTACTGCTGAACCGCTGATGATCTTCGAGAGGTTTGTCTTCGATGAGCTGCTCAGATTCAGAGCGACTGGTGTTCAGGTACCGGAAACTGAAAGAACTAATCTGATGTCATGGGAGTTAACCCGTACAACACCCTAGCAGGAACGAATATGCGATAGATTGTAAAAACACTATACAGGAGGTTAAATGTGAAAATAACACTTATGACAATGCTGCTTGTAACGAGCTTCATGGTCAATGCCGCTGTCCTCTTCGAGGATGATTTCAGCGACGGTGATGCTGACGGCTGGCTGGAATGGACCGCTGGATATGCAGTAAATGCACAGTACAATGTGATCGCTGAGGAATACGTACTCTCGAACGGCGGGACTGGATGGATACCGGCGGCCTCACATAACGGAGACCAGAGCGGACTGATGAGCACACCGGACTACTCGATAGTTGCCCAGATCACGCCTGTGAGCTGTTTTCGGGCAGGGATACTGGCCAGGGGATACATACCTACATTTACCGGGTATCTACTTGTTATCATACCCAGCACTAACACCTTCGGTATATCAAGACTTACTTCTTCCGGACCGGAGTCGATAACCTCGCTTACTATGCCGCTCTACCATAATCAGACCTACTGGGTGCGATTTCAGGTCGAAGGAACCACCATATCAGGCAAGATCTGGCAGGGTACCGCAGGGGACGAGCCAGCGGACTGGCAGCTGACATGTTCGAACTCGCAGTATACCACCGCAGGTAGAATGGGCTTCTTCTGCTGCAACTTCGGAACAGAGAAGGCTGTCCTGAATGTGCGATACGACAATGTGTCGATCTCGAACCTCACTACAAATCTCGACTCGAGCACGTGGGCTTCCATCAAAAGTTCATCGATCTGAGTCGTTAACACTGGTTGATCCCGGGGGCCTGGCAGTTCTGCCCGGCCCCGACTTAAAAGGAGAACAATGCGATTGCATATAGTAACTCTCATAGCTGTAACTGCTTGCCTGGCTTCCTCGGGAGGTCCTGATGGGGGAGGTTACTTCTGGTTCGACAGAGAAGAGAATCCGGATTTCTTTAACGATAACTGGATCGATATATCCTCAAGCGGAACGTATATGGGGCCTGGAGACGATACTTACTGGTTCGCCGGAACACTGAGTTTCGACTTCGTATTCTACGGTGATCTTTCGAACGATATATACATCAGCTCGAACGGTACGATCGTCTTTCGGGATGTATACCTTGGCTGGGGTTTCACTCACTTACCTTCCACCAACTCCTGCTGGGTTGATGCGCTCGCAGCGCCCTGGTGGTGCGATCTTGATGCGTCCGAGGAGGGCGGGATCTACTTCCAGGAGTTCAGCGACCGTTTCATCGTAATGTGGGATGCCGTTCCTCCATGGGTGGAGAGTGGGGCTCCACCTTACTACGTCACATTCATGATGATTGGATGGAATTCACCAGATGGCGTATCGAATTCCGATATAGCGTTTCTGTATAACTCTTCGTGCAACGAGCCGGAGGGTTCGGGCGGCATGCAGGGTGACCCTGACAACGGGACGGAGCTTCAATACATGCCCCTGGTCTGCGAGCCGGAAGACTGGTATCTGCTGACCCCGAACCCGGACCCGTTCGGGACAAGCTCTCTGGAAATAACGACCTGGGCTTCGATAAAGAGCGTCCTGTAGGCTGAAACTCTATCAATAAGGGGAATTTACTCATGAGTAAAACCATGCTGCTGTTATGTATTATCACACCCGTACTTCTTCTTGCGCAGGAAATCAACATTCTACCTGCGCAGGATGCCTATACCTGCGACTGTGCGCCAAACAGTACGAATCCCAATGGCGGGTTCACATATCTGTATCAGGGACGGGTTGGAAACTGCTACTGCAACTATTACATCGAATGGGATCTCTCCTTCATCGAGCCGGGAACAATTATAGATTCGGCAGAGATCTGGATATACTGCAAGAGCTTCACAGGAAGCCCGGGAGGGGGGAATCCAGTTTACTACCTGATCAGCGAGTCGTGGGATGAGAACACGATAACGTACAACACTATGCCATCCTGGATCGATAGCATCAGCGTTACGACCGACTGGCCAACCTCGTCATCATGGCAAGTCATCGACGTGACAGGATTCGTGCAGGGATGGGTGGATGGTACGTTCGAGAACCATGGGATATTCGCGCATGTGGAGGACACGCCTGGTACTTCCTGTCCTGGTTTCTTCTCATCGAATTACTCAATAGCCGATCGAAAACCCTACCTCCTGGTCACCGGCACCGGCCTCTCTTTTGAACAGATCACCTGGGGTAATGTAAAGGTCCGGGAGAAGCTATAAATCCTGGTTTCTCTCCGCATCCACGCGGAAAAATATAAGTATCACTTCTGAAGAGGACTGATAAGTAAAAGGCTGCCGGTGTAAGGGCGATCCCGTCCGAATGTACATCCGGAAGAACTCCCGCGAAATTCCACGAAACTCCATCGATCTCGATGAGTGTACCCTCCGACATACAGGCGGGGTGATCATCAAGAAGTCTTCTGAACTCCCCGGAGTAGAGGTTGATTACCATAAGTGCCACCGCGTTTGAATTAGAGAATGAAAAATGGTATAACGATACTAATAATAGACTCACTCAACTTAATTGGAATCGCCGATTATGAAACTATGTCGTGCTTTATGATAAATATTGACATATTGGTATTAATGTACTAGTTTAAGATCATAGTAAATTGAAAGAATACCCATCGAACTTACAAGGAGAGTAAAATGGGCAGGATCACAAGGAAGATAATCAGGATAGATGAGGAAAAATGTGACGGTTGCGGGATCTGCGCTGACGCGTGTCACGAGGGAGCCATTCAGATAATCGATGGCAAGGCCAAACTTGTTAAGGATTCATATTGCGACGGTCTTGGAGATTGCATCGGTCCATGTCCTCAGGATGCTATAACCATTGAGGAGCGTTTCGCTGATGAGTACGATGAAGCTGCCGTACAGAAACACCTTGAGGAGCGGGATTCATCTTCTGCACCTGCGAAGCCTGTTGTATGCGCATGCCCCGGATCGGCAGTAAGAGAACTCACGCATCCTGCTGAACCTGTAGAAACAACCGTTTCAGCTGACGTACAGTCCCGTTTATCGACATGGCCGGTACAGATAACTCTTGTTCCTCCGAACGCGCCGTTCCTCAGCGATTCAGATCTTCTGATCGCTGCTGACTGTGTTCCCTTTGCCTTTCCCGACTTCCATAACCGTTTCATTAAGGGGAGGGTCGCTCTTGTGGGGTGTCCCAAACTTGATGATGCGGGATACTACACCGATAAGTTAACGGAGATTTTCAAAATGAACACGATCAATTCCATAACGGTTGTGTATATGGAAGTCCCCTGCTGCGGTGGTCTTGTTCAGGTTGTGCACAAAGCCCTCATTCAGTCAGGGAAGCAGATCCCCCTTTCCTTCCTGAAGATTGGTATCAAAGGTGATATTCTGGACGAAATGAATCTCTAGATAATAATGTATATAGATACATGATAAGGATATGTACAATATTTGGGAACTATTTCCTAGTAAATTGGTATATAATTATCGGTTCCCATTTTTAATGATGGAAGTTAAAAGAATCAGGGAGGAACCGTGCGAATAACTGTCATAACTATCCTGCTTGTATCAGCCGCTATGGCTTTAGGCGAAGAGAGTCTTGAAGCCAGCCCGGGAGTGTTGTGGGAATACGCTCTTGCTCATTCAGACATGATGCATTCGATGGATAACCTTATCGTCAGTTCGACCATGATCCGGGAAGCTTCCGGTCGCCTGCCCGATCCATCTGCAAGGTTTGGATGGTCGCCTCTTCCACTGGAGACGAGGAACGGACCTGTGCTTTTCTCGCTCACATTCATGCAGAGGATTCCATGGCCCGGGTTTCTTTCCCGGGAACGATCTCTCGCTTCGACAGGTGTTGACCTGGCCACTTTGAACCGGGATCTGACTGCTCTTGAATTGCGATCATCAACAGCTGAACTATGGTCGGAGATGTACCTGGTGCGAAGCAGGATGGAGTTTCTGGAAGGAGAATTGGCAAGGCTCCAGATTCTTCTTGCGGCAGCATCCGCAAAATACGAAACAGGGGTAGTAAGTCTCTCAGATCTGCTCCGGCTGGAAAACAGGCTAGCAATGCTGGAAGCGGATCAATATCGGATGGATCTCGATATGGAATCGCTCAACAACGAAATGAACAGTCTTCTCGGCCGATCTATGGGTGAAGGTTTCCGCTGGACAGAATCGCTTCCCGGTGTTGAAAATTTCATGCAATACAACTATTCCGCTGTCGACGTAACCGATTTCCCGCTTGCGAGGAAAAGCGCAATTGAGGTTGAGATAGCAAGGTCCGCTGAAGAACTGAGCGCAGAGCGCCTGCGTCCTTCATTTGAGGTTGGGGTTACCTGGTCGGTGATTGACAAGCCGGTGATCGAAATGGGAGCGGTTGAAGAGGGAGGCGATGGACTGATGATCTTTGCCGGCCTCAGCCTTCCGCTCGGTTACAGCGGAAATAGCTACAGACACAGAGCAGCACAATCCTCTTCATCGGCAGCCCTGCTGCTTCATTCGCAGAAGCTCGCCGACCTTGCTTCCAGGAGGGCGGACCTGATGGCAACTGTTGAGGGGCTGATAAACATGTACTCTACGTATGAGACCGATATATTGCCGAACCTTGAGATGATCCTGTCTCTTACTGAAAGAGAATGGATGACAGGTGCAAAGAGTTTGATAGATGTGATCGAAGTACTAAGTGAATCCAGGACCGCTCATCTTGAAATGAACAGGATCTATTCACAAATCGTTGTCTCTGCAGCAAAGTTGAAAGAACTGACAGGGGACACAACAGAGAGAGGTGAATTTCTATGAAAAAGATAGCAACGAAGTTCGGAACCGCCATCCTCATCGGGATTATTGCGGCGATATTCATAAGGGGTGTTGCAGGAAATGAAGCAAGCCACGAAGATGAGATTGATATCTCACAGGCCGCAGCGGGTGTTGTTACCGCAGAGAGTCCGGAAGAGGTAGAAGAGAGTACTCCGGAAGACGTGATCGACCTGAATAATACACTCTGTCCTGTTATGGGCGGAGAAGTAATGGATGGTCAGTATGTCGACTGGGAAGGATTCCGTGTGCATTTCTGCTGCGGTGGGTGCGATGCTCGGTTCCTCGCTGAACCGGAGAAATACCTGCCCATTCTGGCGGAGGAGGCTGCGGTTGCTGAATTGCTTGGTATCGAATGCGGGAGCTGCTACCCCGAAGACTGCAGCTGCGAACAGCCCCAATCCTCAAGCAGCGGCAGCTGTCACTAACTGCTTAGTAACAGAAAGCGGGTGAGATGTGTTTTTAAATGCCGGCAGTAGGAGGATGCTATCGATCATGATCACCGGGGTGATAATCGGTCTGCTCTTCGGATTCCTGCTGCCATGGGGGTGGCTGTTCCAGAGCCCTGAAGAAGAACATGATCACCAGGGAAGTGCAGACCTGCCGGAAAGCTGGGCCTGCCCAATGCTCTGCGTTGTCCTTGATCATCCCGGTACATGCCCGGTATGCGGCATGGAACTCGAAGCGTTCATCAGTACCGGAGATGAAGTTGTTCTTTCAAGGCATGATCAGGCAATGCTCGATCTTACGATCGGGGTAACAACAGTCAGGGATCTCACCACCCGATTTACAGCTCCCGGACTCATAGAGTTTGACGGGACAGGACTCTACTCCGTAACAGCCTGGACAGGGGGCAGGATCGAAAACCTGTATGTGGATTCCCAGGGAGAGCATATTTCGGGCGGCGCAGTCATTGCCGGCATCTACTCTCCGGAACTCTATGCTGCCAAGCAGGAGCTGCTTGTATTATCTCAAGCCGGAAAAACATTTGAAGACTTCGGTGTGACCCTTGCAGCTGAAAAACTCCGGCTTCTTGGAGCGCCGGAATACGTGATCAGGCAGATTATCGAAAGAGGAGATGTAAGTACGGTATCTAATGTGATCTCACCTGTTTCAGGAACTGTTACCGCAATTCATGTTCGAGAAGGAGAATATGTTTCGACAGGACACATCCTGCTGGAGCTGGCGGACATTTCAACGGTCTGGCTCACGGTCTATCTGACCGAGGAGCAATCCGGCCTTGTCAGTACAGGGCATGAACTGGAATTCTCGATCGACTCCGAGCCTGCAAAAATCTTCTCCGCTGTAATCGATTCAGTTGATCCCTTTCTGGATCAGCCTGGCGGCGGTTTTGAAGCAAGAATCATACTGGATAACGCTTCGGGGGAATTCCTTCCCGGTCAGTCGGCAGCTGCAACTATCATTAATGGAGAGCATCCCGGGACTGTTCTCTCGGTTCCAAGAGGAAGCGTTCTCGCTCTGGGTTCGCGATCAGTTGTTTATGTGATGACTGGGCCAACCACTTACGTGGAAGGCGACAACGGATCCCTCCGTATCGAAGAGGCCAGGTTCGAACCCGTGCAAATCACAGTCGGCCCTCTCGCTGCTGACAGCACGGGGGAAGTTTTCTATCCCGTCTATGCCGGTCTTTCGGAGGGTGACGTTGTTGCTCTGAAAGGTGCTTTTCTGATCGACTCTCAGGCAGAACTGCTCGGACTCCCATCTCTATTCAACTCTGAAATGGCAGAGTAGTAGAATGTTATGATAAGACGAATAGTCGAATTCTGTCTGAAGAATCCTGCCGCAGTGATCATGATCGCAGCGCTGGCAGGCGGTACGGGCATATGGGCACTGAGGACCACTCCCGTGGACGCTTTCCCGGACATATCCGAAAATCAGGTTATCGTTTCAACACAATGGGCGGGGAGGAGCCCCGATGATGTTCAGGATCAGATAACCTACCCGCTCTCAGTCGAACTTCAGGGCATTCCCGGCGTCAAACAGGTAAGAGGTATGTCCGGGTTCGGATTCAGCCGTGTATATGTCGTTTTCGATGATAATATAGATTTCTACTGGGCACGAACCCGTGTTCTCGAGCGTCTGGGCGGCCTTGGTGATCTTCTTCCGTACGATGCTCTGCCCCAGCTGGGTCCGGATGCCACACCTCTCGGACAGATATACTGGTATACGGTTGAAGGTCCGCAGGATCTTGGTTCGCTTCGGACTCTGCAGGATTACACCATCAAGTACGCGCTCCAGAGTATCCCCGGAGTTTCCGAAGTCGCAAGCATCGGTGGATTTGTAACGGAGTATCAGGTTGATGTCGATCCGAACCTTCTGTTCAACTACGGATTGGATATTCAGCAGGTTTCAGAGGCGATCTCCAGGTCAAACATCGATGTGGGTGCAAGAACAATTGAATCGTCCGGAATGGAGTATATCGTCAGAGGGACAGGGTTCCTGGAGGGGATAGAGGACCTTGAGCAAGTTCTCGTTGCAAGCGTTGATGGAGTTCCTGTCATGCTTGGAGACATCTCTACGATCGAAACCGGTCCTGCGTTCCGCAGAGGAGCACTTGCGGATCACAACGGTGAGATCGCCGGGGGGATTGTCGTCATGAGAAAGGATGCCAATCCCGTGCTCGTTATAGATGCAGTGGAGGAAAGACTGGCTGAAATCGCCCCGGCTCTTCCTGAAGGTGTTTCAATCACTCCTTATTACGATCGAAGAGAACTCGTCCTTGAAACAGTCGAAACCCTATCAGGCGTCATTGCGATGGAAATGCTGATTACGCTGATAGTTATTCTGATATTCCTGGTTCACCTCAGAAGCTCTCTTATTGTGACCGCTACCTTGCCGTACGCTGTGCTGCTCTGTTTTGCGGCAATGAAAGTTATTGGCATCTCGGCCAATATCATGAGCTTCGCGGGGATTGCGATCGCCATCGGCACACTGGTTGATATGGGAATAGTTGTTACGGAGAATATCCATCTCTCTCTAGCACGTGATAGTTTTAAAAATACACTTGTAAGCATACGTGATGCGGTTGCAGAGGTAGCTCCCGCGATACTTACATCGCTCGGGACAACTGTAATCAGTTTCGTGCCGGTATTCTTCCTCTCAGGGCAGAGCGGCAGGCTTTTCATACCTCTTGCCTGGACCAAAACCCTTGTTCTGACTGCTGCAGGCATTGTAGCAATCACGGTTGTACCGGTCCTGTCCCTGATTTTCATCGCAAAGGAACCAGGCGAGCGTAAACGGCTCAGA
Source organism: Candidatus Aegiribacteria sp. (assembly GCA_023138735.1). Taxonomy (GTDB): domain Bacteria; phylum Fermentibacterota; class Fermentibacteria; order Fermentibacterales; family JCC-6; genus Aegiribacteria. The sequence continues at coordinate 25,271 of JAGLOY010000013.1, forward strand.
ACACTACTGGCAATACTCGGTGCAAGCGCCCTCGCGGCATGGACAGCGTGGTCGCTCGGTCCGCCTTCATGGCTTCCTCTCCAGAGGTGGCTTCTTTCTACACTGGTCTTCGGAGGATCGGCATTTCTCTTCTGGCACCTTGCGGGTGAGCGGTTGCATACTGGAAAGCAGGACAGAATTACCCGTCGCATAACATCGGTATACGAACCGGTACTGAGATGGTGCCTTACTCACCGCAAAACTTTTCTTGCCATGCCCGTAATCATTATTTTTCTGGGACTTATGTCAATTACAGGAGCAAAAGTTTTTCTGAGCCCTCTTGATTCAATAGGATTCAACACCGAAGAATTCAGATTGACGGCTCTGATTTCAGATCTTTTCCCGGGTATAGGCAGCGAGTTCATGCCGCCACTGGATGAGGGAAGTTTCCTCTTCATGCCTTCACTTCTTAACCAGGCAAGTCTTGGACAAACCGTAGAGACGATGATCACTCAGAATGAAATGATGATTGGCGTCCCGGAAGTTGACAGAGTAGTCGGTAAGGCTGGCAGGGCTGATTCACCACTTGACCCAGCTCCTGCAGGCATGATAGAGACCGTTATTACCCTGCTTCCCGAGGATGAGTGGAGAGAGGGCGTTACCTCGGCGGATATACTGAACGAACTCAGGGAAGCCACATCAATGCCTGGTATTGCACCCTCCTGGCTGCAGCCGATTGAAACCAGGATAGTTATGCTCCAGTCCGGGATCAGAAGCAATATCGGATGCGAAATACATGGTTCCGATTATCTGGAAATCGAAAGAATAGCTCTTGAAATAGAAAAAATTCTGGCGGAGATACCGGGTGCCGCTGACGTTTCAGCTCTCAGAACCGGCCGCAGACCTTACATTGAATTCACTGTGGACAGGCTAGTGGCTGCAAGATACGGTGTTTCTGTCGAACGGGTCCAGAGGACATTAGCTGCCGCAATAGGCGGCACATCAGCAACAACTGTGCTCTCGGGCAGAGAAAGGACCGATGTTCGTCTTCGATACGCCAGAGATTTCAGGAACGAGATATCCGACCTTGGTAGAATATTCGTGCGTACCATGTCCGGTTCGATGATCCCGGTTTCCCTGGTTGCCTCTATAGAAACCGTTACCGGTCCTGCTATGATCAGGTCGGTCAATGGTGAGCTGGTCGGTTATGTCATGCTGAGTGCCGATGGCAGGGACGAAGGAGGGCTTGTTGAGGAAGCGGATGAAATCCTTAGAAACATAATCACAACCGAAGCTTCACTCTCACCGGAGGAACGAACCATAAACCTTCCGGACGGTTACTACTTCAGATGGGTGGGAAACTACCTGAACCAGATGGAAGCGAAGAGAAGGTTCTCTCTGCTTATCCCTATCTGTCTTGCGGCGATCTTCGGGATCATGTACCTGCAGTTCAAAACTATTGCAGTCCCGGTGATAATCTTCCTCGGAGCGGTTCCGCTTGCAATTGCCGGTGGGTTTCTCTTCATACAGGTATGGCCATTTCTTCAGAACCTTCTTTTCGGGGTGGGATTAATGGCTTCCCCTTCGTTCGGCCCCATCTATCTAACGGTCGCGGTTGTAGTTGGCTTTATAGCTCTTCTCGGTATCTGCGTGGATGACGGTGTGCTGATGACCACATACATCAACCAGCTGATAAAGAAAGAGAAACCCTCCTCTAAACGCGAATTGAGAGAGCTTGTTCTGATCGCCGGGAAACGGCGTATCCGACCCGCGGTGATGACAACAGTAACAACACTCATAGCTCTGATCCCGGTAATCCTTGTATCCGGAAGAGGTTCGGAACTTTCCAGACCTATGGCACTTCCGGTATTCGGAGGGATGCTGATAGAGTTCATGACAATGCTTATAGTACCGGTAGCCTACAGCTGGTGGCTCGAAAGGAAATTCCGTGGCAGCTAATAGAAATTACAGGATAACTGTAGAGACAGTGAACATTTCGATGAAAAAGGGAACGGCAAAGCATCCCGTATCTGTAATAGAACTGGACAGTGAGGGAGTGCTCGGAGATGCGCACCGAGGAACCCCGGGAAGGAATGTAAGCCTTCTGGACAGGGCTCTGGTCGATGAGCTTACGGTTTCATCCGGCAGCGAAAGAATTCCTGAAGGCGCAATGGGCGAGAACATAACCTTCAGGATAAGCGGACCTGACACTCCAAGGGTGGGCGACAGGATACAGGTAGGTGAAGTCCTGATGCGAGTAGAAAAGATCGGCAAGGAGTGTCATGGAGATGGCTGCGAGATCTTCAGGAGAATCGGCAGATGCGTCATGCCCGCCTCAGGGATATTCTGCTCGGTGATCAGAGGCGGGATGATTCAGCCCGGCATGACCGGTGAACTTATCCGCGTTTGAACTGACTTTCAGTCAGATATTTACATCTCCCGGACGATCACAAAATCAGCCTGATCGGCTTCCCATGATTCATCCTCACCAATGACACTGACGGTCAGATACGAAACACCCGGTTCCAGCTGATCCGGTATTCCCGAGCGGTAATCGCTGTGAAAACTCCCGCATACGAATACACAGCTTATTCCTTCGATAGATGATGCCATTACTGCGTCCTTGAGGAGCTGAGCTCTGTACATGTTGACAGGGTCCATGGGCATGGATTGCATCTGACCGCTCAGGGCTTCCATTGTAGCGAGGAATTGCTGCCGGTAGAAAACACTCGAGGAGTCTACGCTTATGTACTCAAAGAACTCGGAACCTTCCGTATCCCCGAGACCCTCCCATCCTCTTCTTGCCACAGCAGAGGCAAAATGACGGGGTACGTTTGCGGCAATAACACTGTAGCCGTTCTGGGCGGCATACTCCACCATGGGATGGTAGTCCTCCAGATAATTGCTCCAGGGTCTTGCGGATTCGAGAAGCTCATCCAGGCTTAGGTCTCCCGAAAGGTACGAGTCAAGCAGCCCCTGCACATCGGTCTCGAACATCTCAAGGGCAAGGCACCGCTCATCGGACGCAAGGTTCGTCCAGATGTAGAGTTCCCACATATGCGCGAGCGCGTCATCATGCTTCTCCCCGATGAATACTACAGGGACTTCTTCAAGAATAGTTATCATTTCATCGGAGGTTACGGTATCTCCTCCATGATGGATTATTCCCTGGGGAAATGTAAGCACGAGCATTGCAGTAATTAGTATTCCCAAAGTCCACTTCCTTCTTAAGAGTATTGATCAATTTGATGAAAACATGCGCAAACCGGGCTGCTCGGGCAAGCCTGCACAGTCTCCACTTCACATGTGGTTAAGGGAATGGAACCAAGGTTTTCGAGCTGGCAAGCACCAGTTCGAATCCCATTGGGGGTACCAAATAGCAGAATTTAGAACTCATTCCCATCCATTGCGACAGTTCGAAATACCTCCACCAGGGGGTACTAGATATCAAGTTTATCGAACTTGTTGACATCTGCATAAATACTTAAGATTCTATAATTGACTAAATAGAAGGATGGTAATCATGCGTTATTTATTGAGCATAATGATTCTTTTGGTACTAGATGCGTTCGCATACGTCGATGTTGTTGGCTGTTCTTCGGGAAACTTCGTGGTCTGGGACAATGGTGTGGGAGCAGTGCGTCTGGCCGAGATAGAGGGTTCCCAGGACACACTTGAGTTCGGGCTGAATAACCCATCGCTGGGTTATACTGTCATTGACGGAGAGCCTCGTCTAGTACTGACAACATATTCCTATAATCAGTTGGTTGCTGACTCCCTTTTCCTGATAGATCCTCTTCCCCTGTTCGTTGTGGGATCAAGGAGCGTTGCTTCATCTGACCTCTGCTGGCTCAGTATGCCAAGTATCGTTGAGGGCAGTATTAAGACTGCAAGGCATCAGAACGAGGAAGATGCCTTCTACATATCTGCTGACGCCTACCTGCCCATAAGCGGAGCTGGGGAAGGCAACGTCATATCAGCCCGTTTCCAGTGCGACACTTCGGGAGAACTTTACATTACAGACACTCTGGGAGTCAGCATAGACTCTTATTCCGGAGGGATCAACTCCTACAGCAGTCCGGTAAGCTGCAGCTCATCAAACCCGAGCCAGCTATGGAGTTACATTAACTCATACATGTTCCCTTCATACGCAGTTTATGCAGGTGTTCACCAGATCGACGGAGACCCTGTCCCGGGGGACTTCGAGCCGATGCTTCATGATTGCTTTTATAGTACTGACTACGGTGGGGAAGTAAGGGCGGTTGGTTCCTGCGCCACGGAGGTGCTGGGATTCTGGACTACGAACGGCAACACCGAACTCTGGTACTCCGTTATCCAGCCCGGAGCAGTGGAACCGGACTCCTCCGAGCCTGCTCCCTATGGAATACCTGTACAGTCTGCAATAGCTATGAGTGCGAACCCCGATGATGACGGCCTGCTTCTGGTGTGGCAGCAAGGGAACGAGTTGAGGTGTGCCCACTGGGATGGCGAGTGGAACTCCTTCAACCATGTGGTGGAGACCGGCCTACCGGGTCTTTGCAACGGTAATCTGGCGGTCTGCAGCGTTGACTCGGGCTACATCGTCGTATGGGATTCGTACCCGGTACCTGAGACAAGGTTCATAGCCAGGGACATGGTGACCTCCATCGTCGGATCCCAGGGAGATCCCTTACAGGATGATATCCAGGTGTCACCCAATCCGGTCCTATCGGGACAGACTGCCATGATCAGTTTGGGTTCCGCCTCGAACGTTGGCTCAATAGAAGTCTACGACCTTAACGGAAGGCTGATAAGGGAACTGGAACCGGATGAGTCTGGAAATGCTTCTTTCGATACATCCGGCATTCCTCAGGGAACCTACTTCGTAAGAAGTATGACTGCCGGAGACGCGAGCACCCGAAAGATCCTTCTCCTTAGCGAATGAAGCAGTCCAGTGAATTGAGAGTCTGAGGAAATCAGGAAGTATCGAGATCCAACCGAAAGGAGCAAGCTCTTCTGCAAAACGGTGGTGAACAATAGGAATCTTGATTTCAAACCGCTCCGGGAGTCTTTCCCGAGACAGCATATTTTCACAATAAACCACGGATTCCTGCTTGAAACTCGCATACTGTACTGAACCATCTACCGTCAAAGAAATGACCAACCTACAATCCCTCGATACACCACATAAGGACACAACTGTTCCCTGAAGGCGGATCACGGAGATTTTAACCGACTTATATCTCGGGCACGTTATCTTGCCACGGAACGTAGTCGGCGCAGACTTCGCAAACAGATTCAAGAGGTTCAGCTGGATAGATCATCGGCTTTGGTAGCCGGAAGCATGGATTCGAATCCCGTTGGGAGTACCAGATATCAGAATTTAGAACTCACTCCCAACAGTGATATAGTTCGAAATGCGTCCAGCACGGGGTACCAGTTTTCAGAATTTAGAATCCATTTCCAACCATGACAGGAGTTCGAAATACCTCTACCAGGGGGTACCGCCCGGGACTCATACGGTTTGTTCACAGCAAATTATTTACCGTTTCCAAGGACGACTATCCTGGTAGAAGAATTGACCACATCCGATCTACAGGTGTAAAGACCTGGAGTGAGACCGTTAATGCTTCCATCTCCACTGGAGACCACCACAAGTCTGCCTTGCATGTCATAGACCCTTATCTCTGTTCCCTCAGCCCATTGAGGCAGCGAAACGGCGAAGGAACCGTTTGACGGATTCGGAAAGACACTGAGGTTATCCTGCGTAACGGAAGGGTCTTCCTCGTGGATCGAGCCTGGATGATTAGCTTCAATGGTCAGCTCTTCAAGAACGGGAGTTGAATCAGGGTTCGAAGTCAAAAAGACAACCTTATACTGCAGGTAGTCCACATTATCCGGCATTGAGTCAGAAATATCCGTGTACGAAACCGTAAAGGGGCCGTACCATTCACCCATCTGGCGGTGATCCAGGGAAGCTCTCACATAAAATTCCAGAGCCGTTTCCGATGGAGTGCTTGCATCCCAATAAATCAACCCCCACATTACAGCATCAGTTGGCTGGGGAATGGTCAGTATTGATGAAACAAGTACTCCGTACGTGCGGTAGCCTGATGAACCATCCTCCAGCGTAAGCTGATAAGGAGTCTGCCAGTTAACGGAATCTGAAATCAGAAAGTGATCGTCAAAATTCCAGACGGGATCCCTAACAATTGGACCTCCACTCCAGTCATACTGTGTGTTTGGAATCTGTGCTGTGGATTGCCCGGCTAAACTAAGAACAAAAACTGTGAATAGAATTCTCATGAGACCTCCAATAGAATAGCATCCAGCACATGGTTATAACTTGTATTACATCAATCAGCTATCTAATTAATAATAACGTCTTTAATTCACTCAGGTCAATCCCATGGAATGAGTTAGCCGATTCCTTATTGAGCAGTGGGGAGTGAGTACGAATAGAATTGAATTCTAGACCGGTTTACGGGGATTCGCTCGGAAGCAGGGTTGACTGTAAAAATGATGATTTATAGATTTGTGAAAGTTCGAACTATCACAATATGTACGGAGATGAAATGCCCGGAAGGAAAGTGTCCGAAAAAACTATAAGAAGGCTCAGCCACTATGCAAGGTGCCTCAGGAGAGCCAGAACCGACGGAGTACCGCTGGTTACTTCCAAACATCTCTCTGAAAGATGCGGCATCTCATCCGCAGCCGTAAGGAAAGACCTTGCGTTTTTCGGAGAATTCGGGAAGCAGGGATCCGGGTATGGTGTATCGGACCTTCTTGAGAATATTGAAAGAATACTTGGTACCTGTGAACCTCCGGCTGTGATTGTGGTCGGAGCTGGGAACATCGGCAGTGTTCTACTGGAATCGGTACTTGATGGAACCGGCGGATACAGTTATTCCGCGCTTTTTGACAGCGATCCGAATATTATCGGCACAACGATTGCGGGAGTCACCGTTCAGCCACTTGCTGAACTCAGGGAGGCTTTGGGCGAGCATGGTGATGTTATTGCCATATTGGCAGTCCCTCCCGGAGAGGGACAGAATGCCGTCGATAATCTGGTAAGCACCGGATGCATCTCCATACTCAGCTTTACGCTCGAACCCCTCGAAGTTCCAGACGGAGTTGTTCTGCGATATGTCGAGGTGTCTACAGAGCTTGATATTCTTACACATTCGATGAAATGCAGGGATCGTTCATGATGAGCACCAGTATACCGGAGTGATGAATATTTGCGCCGGAGGGTATTTAATCTTCCTGAAATCTTCTCACTCTTGTATGGCACGAGGTCCCGATTCCGTTCTTATCATAATAGTTCTGGTGGTACTCCTCCGCAGACCAGAAATCACCTGCAGGGACCAGCTCTGTGACAACTTCATATCCCCGGTTTCTGAGAATCTGAACCAGCTCTTCCAGCACAGCGAGCTGTTCGTCTGTTGTATAGAATACTGCTGATCTGTATTGGGTTCCCGTATCTACGCCCTGGCGATTGACCTGGGTCGGGTCATGAATCTCGAAGAAGATCATAGCCAGTTCATTGAATGAAACAATCGAAGTATCGTAGATCACCCTAACTGTTTCAGCGTGTCCTGTGGCTCCCGAACACACTTCACTGTAGGAGGGATTATCGGTTGTTCCTCCCATATACCCGGACCGGGCTTCAAGAACTCCCGATGTCTGTTCGAAAGCACTTTCCATTCCCCAGAAACAACCGCCTGCAAAGAAGATCGTCTCTATTCTGTCAGCAGAGATAAAATCCATGGAAATGGAGTTAACACAGTGCCGCGTGTCTGTTTCCGTGTAACCCTCACCTGTAAATACATGCCCTAGATGACCGCCGCATGAAGCGCAGAGTATCTCGGTTCTCTCGCCGTCCTGATCTACCCTGACTTCAACAGCCCCTTCTATGGCCAGATCGAAGGCGGGCCAACCGCAGTGTGCAGGGAATTTAGTTTCGGACATGAAAAGGGGGCTTCCACATCTTTTGCAGGTGTATACACCATCTTCATACGTGTCTAGATATTCACCGCTGAAGGGGATTTCCGTGCCTCCGTGAACTATAACGTACTCCTCCTCTGAAGTGAGATTTCTGTATTCCATATCATCTCCATCCACTCGGGAACCGGTCACACTTATCACTCCGGTCACAATCAGTAGATATGATGCAATTTTCCACATTTTGCTACCTCCATTTCCTATACAACACGAATGAGAAGCAGAGGTTCCGCGTGTCATATTTGCTGGAACAGCTTGATTGTTTGCCAATTATGGGACTATTGCTATAATTAATAAATGAGTACGAAAAGAAGTATCAATTCCGTATTTTTGCAGTGTATGGTTTCCTTCTCGGTCCTGTTGTTTTTCTCTTCATACGGAGATGGGTCCACTGCTCCCGATGAGGGTTACGAAGTACTACCGGCCCAATCTCCGCAGCCTTCGAGTGAGCGGTTGGTCGGCATCGGAATCACGGCAAGTGAAGATGGTTTCACGAGTTCTTTACCGACTGGCTCCAGCTGCTTGAGGAAACCGGGGTAAGGGGCTGGTAGATTATTGATCTCATTTAACGTTATCAGATCGGGGAAAATAATGAAAACATTATCGAATCTGTCAGTGACGGCTGTCATCCTTCTCGCAACGGCCATTTCCTGTTCAGCCCAGGAAAACCTGTCCGTACCTGAAGATTACTCTGTACCGGATACAGATGTTGTTGGGGCGCTTGTTCTGGGCAACAATGAGTTTGCTCTGGATCTCTATGAAAAAGTCTGCGACAAACAGGAATCGGACAACATCTTCTTTTCTCCTTACAGTATTTCTTCAGCCCTTGGTATGACCTACGTCGGAGCCAGAGGACAGACAGCAACAGAAATGGCGGGTGTGCTGCATTTTACACTCCCGGTTGCAGCAACCAACAGTGCTTTCCATTCATTGACTGAACTTCTCAGCTCAGGTGATCTATCCAGTGCCGGGTCCGGAGACTCCTTCACACTTTCAATATCAAACGGCCTCTGGGTCCAGGATGGTTTCCACCTGCTGGATGAATACGTATCGGAAGTTACCAGATACTACAGCGCCGCTGTGAGAAATCTTGATTTCATCGATGATTCCGAAGGTTCGCGGGAAACCATCAACGAATGGGTTGCCCAAAGTACTCTTAACAGAATACTGGATCTGATACCCCCGGGTTCGCTGGACGAAGATACAAGAGTTGTGTTGACGAATGCGGTTTACTTCAAAGCATCCTGGAGAAAACCATTCGATGAACGATCCACAGAGGATGCGCCGTTCGCTCTTGTCGGGGGCTCAACAATAGACGTCCCGATGATGAACCAGACAGATTTCTTCAATTACGTTGCCACTGAAGGATGTGAAGCTGTTGAGCTTGATTATGCCGCGGGTAATGCCAGTATGCTCATACTGCTACCCGATGGTGACATGGCCGAATTCCAGCAGGGATTCAACGCTGACATGCTGGAGACGATAAGAAGAAGGCTTTCCTCCTGTAATGTCTCTCTGTCCATGCCGAAGTTCGAATTCTCGCGAAGTATGCAGCTGAGCGATTTACTCCAGGATCTTGGAATGGAATCTGCCTTCGGAAGTGCCGCCGACTTCAGCGGGTTTACAGGCAGCCCTGATCTTTTCATATCGAAGGTTCTGCATAAGGCGTTCGTTAAGGTTGATGAAGCCGGTACGGAAGCTGCTGCAGCTACCGCAGTTATAATGGGACTTACAGCAATACCGGATCAACCTGTTCAGATGAACATTGACTCCCCGTTCATGTTCTTCATACTGGATAGGGCATCCGGTTCAATAGTGTTCATGGGAAGGGTTATGGATCCTTCATCCTGAGTAAGATATCCAGCGAGCCAGACTCAGGCTTCCTCTGTCTTTATCTGCCTTCCTGCGGTGCGTGGTGTTCGGGGCTCGGGTGGCTTAGCATGTACTCCACAATCTGCTCTGCATGGGCAAGCTGCTCGGAGGAAAGCATATCATGGATCTCGCTCATTGCGTCTGCTAAGAGATCATGCAAATCGCTCTGATACCAGTTTCTCTCCTCCCATAAGAAATAAGTACCGACCGGCATGTAGAAATCCTCAACGAACCCTTCGAAGAAAGAGCAGCGGATATCGTCAATTTCATGGTAATCCTGCAGCTGATTCACTTCATATTCCACCCAGAGTGAAAGGGCATCAAGATATGTTATCTGCATCATTGACAGTTCTATCTGTTTCAGCATCCATGTAAAACCACTGATGTCCGGGATCTCATCTTCCCACAGGTAGATTCTCCTGACCCAGTCATCGTAACTGCTGCTGGAGGGATACAGGACACTGGACTGCAATTCAGGGTCATCAGAGTAGTAACTGCCGTAATCATTCATGTAATCCGTGAAGTCCGAGAAAGACATTCCCCCCGATGCAATGAAGGCTTCATGAACATCATCCAGAGGGGATTCATACTCTTCTTCACAAGCTGATTCATCTGACCAGCCTTCCCAGTCCGGCATCGTGTTTTCCGAGTCCTTGAATCCGTGATCCCATTTCTGCGCGTGAGAAGGGATAGCAGCAACCGTCAGAAGCAGAACGATCATGTATTTCAAATCAGATCTCCTTTCTTTATAACCGATAAGAGTTCTGACTTCTTTACCTCGATACGGCATGACTGTTCCACTGTATACCCGGAGACCCGATTGAGTAACTTGATGAGACGCTCTTTGCGTGACAGAATTTTGCATAACAAATTAATATACATAATTACTTCAAGTTGTCAAGATCAATTTGACATACTATAGAATTGATCTTATATCTTGTTTTTAGAGAGCAATTTCTTTGAAAGGAGTCAGTCATGAAATGTAGTCTGTACTGTTTGAGTGTCTGTCTTGTTCTGGTTTCCGGTGTTTATGCCGGAGAAGTTATAACAGAGGAGATTATTACAATAGGAGTTTCATCTGGAGACCCGGTTGAGATGTTTTCTATAAACGGAGATGTCATTGTTTCTGAATGGTCTTCCGATCAGGTGGAGGTTGTCTACATAATCACCTGTGACAGTGAAGAAGAGCTGGATTTCATTACCGTCGAGTGCAACACTTCAAGCGGTATCATCTGCCAAGTTGAGTACGATGAGGACTGGGAAGAATCGCACAGCGGCATCGTGGATTTCGAAGTTCAAATACCTTCGGGTATCTACCTTGAGATTGAGCTTGCTTCTGTCAATGGAAACGTATCCATTGATGGAGGAGAAGGTAATGCACTCCTTGAGGTTGTAAATGGAAATATTGAGGCAGAAGGCTTCAATGGTGAACTTGTTGTTCATTCCGTTAATGGTAACATAGATATCAGTGAATCCCCGGGAATCACGGTCGCTGAGCTTGTAAACGGAAATATCGAGTGCGTTGTTAATGCTCTTGATGACGATCTGGAACTGGCATCTGTGAACGGGTGCATAACACTTTATCTGGGTGTTGATGCAGAAGTCGAAGTTGAAACAATCACAGGAATAATAGAAATTGCGAATACTTTTAACGCTCACATTACTGAAAATATCGTTGGCAGCTCATCGGATTTCGGCGAGGGTGAATTCTCTATCGAGATCAGTACCGTATCAGGAAATATTATCATAGATAATTGATTCGTAACTTCCCCTTTGGGATCGGTGCACAGATAGGTTCGCACGGTAAACATTAACATCCTCTGCGAGTATTCCTGTATGTTTGATGACTTAGTACTCATTAATGTCATCTTTCACATACAGCTGCTGTCAGCACTATTCCATAAGGCGGATTCAGATGGCTGAGCGTTCTCCTGATTCCTACAGGGAAATAATAGCAATCTCCTTTCCCATAATTGCAGCTATGGCAGGCAGAACGATAATGATGTTCTGCGATAGACTGTTCCTCGCCCAGCACAGCCAGCTTGAGCTTCAGGCCGCTCTTCCTGCCGGTATTCTGAGCTTCACACTGCTCTGTATCTTTTATGGTACAGTTTCATACTCAGGTACATTTATCGCTCAATATTTTGGTGCAGACGATAAGGAGGGATGTTCAAGATCCCTGGCACAGGGTCTGTTCCTCACAATGCTGTCCGCTCCGATTCTTGCTGCTCTCGCAGTCCCGGGAAGCCTTCTTTTCGATCTTTCCGGCCATGCTTCTGAAATAGTCGCGCTTGAGAAGATATACTTTCAGATTCTCATGTTTTCCGCGGCAGGACCTGTTTTCACTGCAGCGGCATCATCCTTCTGGAACGGTCGCGGGAAAACAGTTCCTACAATGCTTGCTGTCATAACTGGAGCGGGGATCAATATTCTTCTTGATTACCTGATGATCTTCGGGAAATTTGGTTTTCCAGAAATGGGTATAAAGGGCGCGGCCATTGCAACAGCCATCTCATCATTTATCCCTGGTACTATACTGACAATCGCTGCCTTCACAGGGAAAACCGCTGTTGAATACAGGACCAGGGAGAACTTCAGATTCTCGAAAAGGCTTACCGGAAGAATAATCAGATTCGGGTTCCCGGCAGGTCTTCAGATATTCATGGATGTCGCAAGTTTTACAATTTTCATATTCCTCGCAGGAAGGCTTGGAGCCATCGATTTTACAGCGAATAACCTCGCTTTCAGCGTAAACAATCTGGCATTCAATCCTCTGCTGGGGTTCGGCTTCGCTACAACGGTAATCGTTGGCAGGTGTATAGGAATGGGAAGAAATGATATGGCTGTGAAAGTCGTCCGGCGGACCCTGCTGCTTGCCATATGCTACTTTGTCCCTCTGGCCGCTACTTTTGTTCTTTTTCCCGGCTTTTATACGCGGCTGTTTTTCAGTCCGGATTCCGCATGTACAATTGAAGAGCTGATATCCACTTCAGGTAAACTTCTTGCGATCATAGCCGCCTGGGGTATTTTCGATGCTGTCACCCTCATGTATAGCGGAGCCCTCAGAGGAGCTGGAGACACGAAGTTCGTTATGTGGGTTTCCGGCCTGCTTGCGTGGCTCTTCTGGATACCCGGAGTTATATACCTTTACGCCGTTCAGAACGCGGGGATAGTTACCCTCTGGCTTTTCACCAGTTTTTACGTGGCCATCTTCGCCCTGGCGTTCTTCCTCCGGTTCAGAACCGGCAAATGGAAACGCATTGATCTCCTCGGGAGAACGGAGAAGAGATGTATCGAGTAGTTGTCTCTATATCAATGTTTCTCATTCTTGCCTGCTCTGACCCTACCGGCCCATCATTCCTTCAGTATTCACTGGTCTCTGTAATCGAGACATCCACCGGTTCAATTATCGCAAACATCGAATTGTCTCCCGCTTTCTCTGAAACGGGGAACGAGCTCTATATCTCTGACTATACACAGCTTATCTGTCTTGATCCGGACACCGATAAGGAAATCGCTTCTGCAGACCTTGGCAAAATGATTACTGATATATGTATAGTACCCGGGTCTAACACAATGTATGTATCGTGGGAAACCCTTTGGGTTGAGGGAGGAGTAATAGCACTGGACAGGACTACTCTGGCAGTCACGAATTCTATCGATCTGGCCTTCGAAGTAGACAACCTCTGTTATGTACCAGTGCTGGATATCCTGTATGTCGGGTATAGAGCAGACTTCCACGATGATAGGATTATGGTGGTAGACCTGCCGGGTCTCGATCCGCTTGATGATATCCAGATAAACCCGAATCTCGTGAATATGGTTTCGGATCCATCAGGTGATCACGTTTACTGTAACATTTACATGGACAACCGAACCGGTTCATAGTGGAGGACTTATGAGAGCAGCCAACGTATCTGACAGCAATACTTACCGTTTACTTCAGAAGCATCTTGACAAGCAGGCGGTTGGTTTTCCTGCAACCAGATCAGGAGCGGAGATTCGCTTTCTGAATAGAATGTTCACTCCTGAGGAAGCGGGGCTCGCATTGCATCTTTCCTACCGTCCCTCGTCTCTTGGGACGATCATGCTGACCGCTTCTGGTGAATTCGAAGAAGAAAGAGCTCTCAAATTGCTTGACAGCATGTCGATGAAGGGTGCGATAGGATTCAAGGAAAGGGAGAACGAGGATAACTGGTTTGTCATTCCGATGGTGATAGGAATGTTCGAAGCACAGGACGGTTGTCCGACAGAGGATTTCCTGAAAGATGCTGGTGAGTACATGAAGACCATCGCTTTCAGTAAATCCATCCTTGCTACTGAACCCTCCCAGATGAGAACAATTCCAATAAACGTCAGCATCTCTCCAGAGCATACCGTAGCTACTTACAATCAGATCAATCTGCTTATCGAGAGTTCTGACGGACCATTCGTGGTACTCCCCTGTATCTGCCGGGAAAGCCGGGCAATTCAGGGAGAGGTATGCGAAGTGACATCCCGAACTGAAACCTGCTTTGGAATGGGGAGTATGGCAGCAATGGTTCTCCGTCGTGGTCATGGGCGGGAGGTGAGCCGGGAAGAGGCTCTCAGCATGCTGCAGCAGAACCAGGATGACGGTCTGGTTCTGCAGCCTTCAAATGCGCAGCAGGCCGAATTCGTCTGCTCATGCTGCGGCTGCTGCTGTGGTATGCTGAGGATGCAGAAGATGCTGCCTCATCCGGTAGATTTCTGGGTAACCAGCTTTCAAGCGGAAATTAACAGCGATATCTGTACAGGGTGCGGTATCTGCGTGAAGAGATGCCAGGTGAACGCTGTCGTCCTGAAGGGCTCTCCCGCAAAAGCGGTAATCGGCAGGACCCGATGCATCGGATGCGGTCTCTGCGTTCCAACCTGCCCGGCGGATGCGATACGTCTCATTTCCACAGAACTGGAGACCGTGCCACCGATGAACGAGGAGGAACTCAACGATACGATCATGTCGAACAAGAAAGGTGCGATGGGCAGGTTCCTCATGTTCCTGAAAATCATACTCAGGATGAGGAAATAAACTAAATCATTCGGTATTTGTAGATAATTCCATCATCGTACGCAACGGTGTAGATATCATCACCATCAACGTTGATGAACATATTTCTTTCAGCTTCCGAAGGGGTCCGGGTGTAGAAGTAACCAGCCGGTTCGCCGTCATCGGTACTGAACACATCAACCCTGTACCCTCTTTCGTCTCCCCCCTGGGCCCAGAGCACATATACTCGATCACCTTCAACATCCAGATCCCAGATAACCGGAGTAATCGTTGAGCCTTCATTACTGTCGGTGAAGTAGGCTTCGAAGGGGCAGGGACCGTCAACCGACCACACGAACACCCCGGTAGAATCGTATTTATTTACCCTGTAGTCTCCAGCACTTGAGTAATACAAAGCGAGATCGTCGTCCGTGTCAATAACGCATGACATTAGCACCATCTTCTCTCCATAGCTCATATTTTTCATATCAGCATCAAAATGCCCGATCTCCCTTATAACTTCACCATTCACATCTATCAAAGTTACAGCCGGAGATTCAGTAGAGTTAATCAAGCCCACTCCCCATGGAAATCCATTGATGTAAATCCGATTTGTGTCGACGGCTGCTATATCGAAAATCTGTCCCATATCCGTGGTTATTCCTGCGAAGTAACTGCCATCGTTATGAAATATCTCGATCCGGTCAGGGTGGTTTATTGTGTAAACATGCCCGGATTCATCGATATCGAAGTTGAAATACAGCATATGGAATTCACCAGGGCCCTCGCCTGGTCTCCCGAACTCGTAAAGGAAATCACCTTCTGAGCTGAAAACAAGGATCTTCATACTGACAAAGTCCAGTACGAAGAGCTTTCCCTCGCTGTCAACAGACAGATTAATCGGGGTGAAGCAATGATTGAGATCGGCGTTCCCGTCGATTACCATGGTCTGTTCAAGGGTTATAATTGTCTCAACAGGATCGGAGCCTCCGCATGATATGCTTGAGATCGTTATAGCTGCCACAGCACAATTGCGAATGGCTATATATCCATCGGGAAGAGGTTTTCTCAATTTACTGAACATCAAACCCCCATTTCAACTAAAAACACGATAAGAAACTCTTTGCTACCTACCTTCAATCTGTATAATCAGACAGGTATAGTCAAACGACATCCCGGACCTGATACTGCGTTATAACTCAGCTTGCTTGCAATGATTTAAATATGTAGAATATAATCGGTTGTGAGTATGCTTCTGAAGTTTATGCGTATTTACGAGGGGAGATAATATGCTGCGTGTCAGCTTGATTTCTATAGTTGTATTTATGCTCGCATGTTCAGATTCAACTGGACCATCACACATCGAATATTCCATGATATCCATTATCGATACCAGTAGCGGAGCCATATCCGATGAAATAGTTATGGACGGTAGCTCAAGGATGTGCATTTCCCCAGATGGCAGTTACCTGTACATCGCTCAGTATTGGGGGGATGATATAGTACAGGTAGACTGTCTTACACATTCCGTGAGTGGAAGCCTGAATTTTTTAGAACCATACGATTTTTGCAGTGATCTCTGTCTGAATGATCAGGGAAATGAACTCTATGCCCGTTGCGGCAGTAGGATATTCATTATTGATGTGCAATCACTAACTGTCAGAGATTCCATTTATTCTGATATTCCGGGCATTGGCAGAATCACACACAGGCCCGGAACAGACCTGATTTACGCATCCTTTTACATCTCAAATAGCCTTACAGGGATTTATGTAATCGACGTTGTTCAATGCGAGGTTGTTGATACATTTGATTACTGGACATCGAATCTAGCTTTTTCTGAAACCGGAAACGATCTCTATATTTCCGATGGACAAACAATCAAACGTCTGGATCCAGACCTCGGCACCCAGCTTGCATCTTACAATGTGAATGAAAATGTCAGCGGGATATGTCTCGATCCCGTTTCAAATACCGTATATGCTTCCTGGCATGGCTTCAACAGTATAGGAGGGGGTGTAGTCTCCATGGATGGGAATTCCCTGTCATTACAGGATTCAGTGACTATCGATTATGGTGCAAGTTTCTTGTGCCATCTTCCGGTGAAGGATAACCTATACCTTGGAATCCGAAGTACCTTGAACGGCGATAAGGTAATGGTGCTTGACCTGCCCGGTCTGGATATAGTCAATGAGATCAGTATTCCGGAAGGTCTGCAGCATATGGTAGCTGATCCGTCGGGCGATTACGTTTACTGCAGCATTGAGTACGCAGTGGATCGTTAACTGAAATCTATCAGTCCTGTACTAGCAATGTATGAACCACTCACCATTGCATATGTTGGCTGAAGAGAAGCGTTTGTCATATCTTCATTGAGATAAGAACTTCAGTACTGATTGGAAAGGCTCGGTGTGCTGGTCGATCATATCTGGAGCTGAGAGGAGTAGAAATGGCAATGGTAAAGTGTGCCTGGTGTGACGGAAAGGGAATTGACGACTTTCGGCTCACCTCCCCCTGTAATGTATGCGACGGTGATGGTTACGTTAACGTTCCCGATCCTCCAACAGAGTGCGGACGATGCAGTGGTACAGGGAAGATAAGGGACAGTTTCAATAATGAATTCGTAAAATGCTCCGGATGCAGAGGATCCGGTTGGGCCAGATGAGAGGGATTTGATGAATCACAGAAGATTACTGATGCTGATAGTCGCTTGTGTGGCAGCAGGCTTCATGGCCTGCGGGGGAGAAGAACCCCAGGCTGAACAGCAGGTCGAGGAACAGGTTGCAGAAGAGGTCGAAGAACAGGTTGAGGTAATTGAGCCGGAAATGACCGAAGAAGAGATGGTAGCCTGGGTAATGGAGAACTGCATCTGCCCTCAGTGCCCCAGCTGGATTCCCGAAGCCGCTGAGAAAGGCGAGGGTGGCTACTGTGCTGTTGGTATAAGCGCCTGTATCGTCGAAGAGGCTGGCTGTATCTGCCCTGAATGCCCTGTAACCCTTGAGAAGGATTTATTGTGGGGTTACTACTGCACTCGTGGTTCTGCTGAGGAGATGATGGCACAGGACTAGTAAGTACCGATTCGACTAACTATACTGCTCCGATACACAATTTGAGAAGAAATGGCTGACCTTCTGATTTCGTTCTAAACCCGCATACCGAATAGCCTGAAGGTTATGATTTCTCTCTCAATCGCTGGGAAACCTCCAGAAACCTTTAGTCTTTTTACTCGGGTGCCGTTGGAGAGCGTCGCATACCCTGGCTGTTAGCATACCACAGATAAAGGAGCGAATCATGATTCTACTGAGGAAGCTGCATCGTTACACCGGCATCACTATCGCCCCTCTGGTGCTAGTGCAGGTGGTGACCGGGTTCCTGCTGCAGATGGACAGCCTTAACCGTAATGCGCGCCTGCTGCACAACTGGTCGCAGGTCAGCAAATTCGTCGCATTCGCGCTTGCAATCGGGCTCGCATTCATGGTGGTCACTGGCAGCATCATCTTCATTCAAATGTGGCTCCAGCGTCGAAAGCGCGCCGCCCGTAAGCGGCGGGCAGTGATGACCAGTAACCCTTCAAGCAGAGAAGACACTGAGTAAACCAGACGATCCTCCCTTTCTCCTTTTCATTCGGAGGAGGAAAGCGCTTCACAATACTCTATTTCCTATGGATAGTTAAGCATCCAGGGATCAGATAATAATTAATTTTCAGGTGGAACCTCCACCTGTGTTCTGCTCTATCAACTGTCAGATCCGCAGAATCCTTCTGAATCGGCTACAGCAACCCGAACGGTAGGGCATGTCGCTTTGCTCATATTTCCAGGATCACAAGTAAAACAGAATCCTGTGAAGTCTTCCTCCCTGTTTTCCGCTTTATCACTCCGGGAATCCCGTTCATCAGCTTTTTTCTGAGGGAACCTTCCCTTTCCTCGCATCATCGCCATTCAACCGCCCATCATTCCCATGGGCATCTTAACCTGCATTATATCTCCTTCTCTTCGGGCCGGTCCCCGGCCTCCTTAAGTCCTCCTCAACCACCACCGGGAGCTGTTGGATCACACTTCCCGGGGCATTCAGTTTCCTCCAGTGCCTGCTCAACCAAATTGTCCACCAAAGAACCAATCTCATCCGCTATTTCAGCGTATTCCTCTTCAAATCCTATCTCCAGGAAGAGCTTGATCATCTTTCCTGAAAAGGAGATTCTTTCTCTCCGGGAAACTCCCGGAAGTATCTTGGTTATTCAACATGGAAGCATTGACAGCATTCGATCAAAGCAAATATCCATTGGGATCTCCATTACTATACCTCCTACATTGGATTAATATGCTGATTTCCATCATCGGATGCTAATGATGAGATTCACCTCAATGCACATGAGAGGATTCCAGGATTCTCTCACTGCGATGGAGCGGGTGAATAGTGACTCTAGCTCTTAGATCAAAAGTCCGAATCGTGGATTCATCAAAAGAGCAAAAACCCCCTTGAAGGGGGCATTCACGATTTGGCTGGATGCTTGTCTGAGAGATGGAACACTTCCAGCACCTGATTAGATAATACGGTGCTAAAAAGTAGTGACAGGTCAATCCGTACCTGCCCCGCCACCGGCCGCGAGCACAACATCATAGGTGCTCTGATACACGCCTGAATTACTGTTGACCCGTCGAAACAGGCGGAGTATGATGTAAATGATTGCTGACAATGAGGATTTGGGTCACATAATAGTTTTCAATGAGGTTCCAGGCGATGATGTGTATTCCAGTATCCCATAGCCAGATCTGTGAATCTGTAAGCAGGAAGAGAATCATACTGGGTTACAGATCATCCGAACACAAACCGGGAGGGATTGAACAGATGAGGAAGTCTACTTTAGTATTCGTGGCAGCCTTCGTACTTGCGATCGCCTGTGGTGGTGCTTCCACTCCTGACACCGTAGTGAGACAAGCAATAGACGCCGTGGTGAGCGGTGATGGAGAAGCGCTTGTCGGCTACCTTTCCTCTGATGGCATTGAGGCTCTCAATGGTCAGGTCGAAGAATTGAAAGCCAATCCGGAGGAAAGTGCCTCTTTCCTGGCAATGATGGGCATCGATGTCACTGCCGAAGAGGTCGAGAATATGGATGCCGGTGACATGATCACATGGATGCTCCAGAGTGAACTCATGCAGGCTGAATTGCCTGACTTCAGCACCATCGAGATCGGAGAGCCTGTAATCGAGGGCGAAGATGCCCTTGTTCCCATTGTTCTTGAAGGGGAAAGCGAAGAGGTCGAACTCGTTCTTGAGGACGGAGAATGGAAACTCAGCGAAATGATGGGAATGTAGGAATTGTCATAAAGGGCGCCTAATAAGCGCCCTTCTTTATATCCATGGCTGGCCATCTGTATGAGAGTTGGAACACTTTTGCTATTTGGTTACAGGGAATGGCTCAATAAAAGACCGTAGAGAAAGGAATTGTATTCCGAGCACTGCGCCATTGCCACTAATCCTGATTACGCGAGTCATGAACCTCAATGCGAATACCATAGATCTAGCGACGCTCCTTTGCATGCCTGTACGTATTTGGCAAAAAATAATCATATATATGAAATCGAACTCTTACAGAGGTGAAGGGACTGATCAAGACAGAGTCTTCGGGATTCTACTATGTGGGCTGATCACGCAAACCTGGGCAGAAATGCTTGGAATGTGATGGTTACATCTTTATCCTGGAGGGCAACTGGAGGGGTCTGAGTCATTGACAAGAGTACTGCGCTACAGCACATTATGCTAGGTTGTGTTGTGGATAGACACCAACTATTCATTCACAGAAACAGTAACCGTTTATCGAAGGAGGGGAAGATGAAGAGAGTACAGTCAATTCCATCCATCCTGATGGCTGCATTTTTGATAGCCGTTACAGGAGGCTTCATAGCCTGCGGTGGGTCACAAGAAGAAGAGATTTTACACCAACCGATTACACCACAGGAAGAGACCACACACCAACCGATAACTTTGCAGCTGAAAACTTTAATCGAAAACAATCCTGAAATCGGGGAGTTATTGGAAGAGTCCATCGCGAAGGCAAAAGAAGCCAATCCCGATCCTGCAACAAATCCGGTTCAGAGTTTGGATGACTACTACGCGTACATAGACAGGGCTTCGCAGAGCCTGCCATTTAATATGTGGGACATTTCGACGGAATTATCGATGCGTGATCAGATGCTGCAGGGTATCTGTTACCACTATTTCCTGGTAAGCCACCCTTTGCCTGAGCTGGAGAACAAGGGAATGTTCTCCAATTCCCTGCAGTACTACGAACCCTTTGCTTCCTGGATGCGGGATTTCACCGTAGTCCAGGGGCAGTACATGGATACCGAGGATTCCTGGAGTGAAGAGATCTACCAGAAGATATATGCCGATGCTGATTTCGGTCTGCAGACAGACTGGTACGAAGATCCGTCCAACTGGAACACCTTCAACAGGTTCTTCTCCAAGTACCTGTCGTCCCCTGACGTACGCCCCCTTGCATTCCCTGACGATGCATCTGTAGTCGTATCACCGGCGGACTGTGTTCCCCAGGGTGTCTGGAGCATAAGTGCCGATTCCGATATCGAGGTCGAAGAAGGCCTTGAGGTCAAGCTGTTGACTTATTACAGTATCCACGATCTTCTGAAGTCCGACAGCGAATACAGGGATGCCTTTGTAGGCGGCGTACTCACTCATGTATTCCTGAACGTCTACGACTACCATCGCTACCACTTCGCAGTAGGAGGGGAGATCGTAGAGAAAGCGAGCCTTACAAGGAACGTAGCTCTGGAGGTGTCGTGGGATGAAGAGCAGGATAAATACATCCCTCTCGATACCACCGGATGGCAGTTCTCTCAGACTCTGGGTTACGTAATTGTAGATACCGGGGAATACGGACTTGTTGCACTGATTCCTATGGGCATGGCCATGGTATCATCGGTCAATTTCGAGGATGATGTCACCGTGGGCAGTACCCTGGAAAAGGGTGACATGCTAGGTACCTTCATGTTCGGAGGGTCCGACTTCATAATCCTCTTCCAGGAAGAAGCCGGCTTCGAGATCACTGCGCCTATGTCAAACGATACTGTGTATACGCATATCCATATGGGTGAGGAATACGGTCGAATGGGTGGTGCGGAATAGTCTAAGACTCTTCACGAGAATTTGCCCGAGCAGTGCCGGGTCTGATAATCTGACATCCTCGGTTCCAGTATGTCCAGAATTGTGGGTAAACGGCGATCTGGAGGGCAAACGGCGACTCCAACAGGCGCTGTTTCCAGAGGATTTGAAGTACTCTCCCGAGAAGGGATATTAGAATCCTGTAAAGCAAAAACCTTCAACATCTTAGAGACATCAAAGGCTTCACCATCAAATATGGCTGGCCACCTGTCTGAGAGTTGGAACACTTTTTGTGCTTGGTTATGCGAAATAGTGAAATAAATATGCCATATTTACAGATGTATGATCTTCTGTGATGTTTCTGAGGAATTCCCCAGCTTGAGCGATTATGATGAAAAAGCCTGAATAGCTGAAGAAGTATACGTCATTCATTCTTTCAATACCGAGTAGTATTTAGAACTACATATGATTCATCTCAGATAATATTGACCTGCTATATGGGAAATAGTATAAACTTACCAGTAAGATTGTTGATCTGTACATGATTGGATTGAAGAAATGAATACTGTAGCCACAACAAAAATGTCATCCAAAGGGCAAATTGTTATCCCTGAAGAGATCCGAAAAGCTCTCCATTTGAAGGCCGGGACAAGATTTGTTGTACTGGGTGAGGGAGATGTAGTTGTTCTTAAAACAATAACTCCACCCTCTTCCGATGAGTTTAAAGAAATAATACTGCGTGCCAGGCAGGCTGCGTATGAATCAGAAATGAAACCTGAGAATATACTCGAAACCATTAAAGAAACACGATCCGATAAATACGAGTCGTAGTTGACACAAATGTCTTAATATCTGCCATGTTCTTCGGATGTAAACCAGGGCAAATTCTTGATGCATGGCAAAAGAAGAAAATAGAATTGGTGATCTCGACGGAAATACTCGCTGAGTATGTCGATGTTCTACATCGAATTGCAGCGAAGTATTCAAAGGTTGATGTTTCCCAGATAATCACTTTGATTACAAGCTTCGGACTCATTATAGAAGCTCGTGATCTTGAAGAACAAGTCTGTGCGGATCCTGATGATGACAAATTCATTGCTGCGGCCCTTGAAAGCTCATCAAAGGTAATATTAACAGGAGACAGTCATTTGCTGGATGTTTCGGGTTATTCAGGTATTGAAATGATTCAACCAGCGGAATTTATTGAGAAATATTTGAGTGAATAAACAAAATTCAGCAGAACGGTGACCAAGGATCTGAAGGAGAAATCTCTAGAGTTTCACGCACCTTCTGACAATTCGATCTTCACTGGTATTTAGTACTACTATATAGCAACCTTCAGGAATCGATTCTTCTGGAGTCCATGTGGTTGTATGAGTTCCAGCAGTCTTCCAGCAGCTTTCAACTAATCCCATGCACCTCCCTGAGAGGTCATAGATACTCAACTCAACATGACCGGATTCAGGAAGGCTGTATGTGATGCCCAAACTAGAAGAAAAAGGAGAGGGTGAAGCGAAGAGTCCTATGGAGTTGACAGTTTCCTCCGAACCCTCAATCCCCTGCGGGTTCAGCTTGTTTAGATGGACATGGATATAAAAGTTCGGCACATTTCCACTTACATAAGCGAAGTCGAAATCACCATCGTTGTCGAAGTCAGCTACTGCGCCCTGTCGTGATGATGGTATAGCCCCAATAACGAACTCCAGAGGGTCATCAATCAGTAATCCGTTTCCTGAATTGAGCATGGTTATAAGTAACCCCTCACTTCCACAAAAAAACGCATCGTTGTAACCATCAAGGTCGAAATCCACGGATATGACATGATTAAATGCACAACCACCAATCCATCCTGAACCTGTGATATCAAAGCTACCGTCACCGTTGCCGAGGAAAGTCCAGACAGTGTTCGATCCCATTCCTTCACCAGCAGTCAATGCTACATCAAGGAACTCATCGTTATCAAGATGAGCTAATGTGATGTGTCCTCCTGGAATACCGGGACCTGAATAGTAGCCATAGTACCCTCCCCAGGTGACAGTTCCGTCTCCATCGTTGAATAGAACAGACAAGCGTTCCCAGGCGAGAAGCACGATGTCCAGGTCACCATCAGAATCAAGGTCGGCAATATCAAGAGCACAGGCTCCACAAATCTCCTCATAGATTTTCTCGGCTTCCTCGAATGTTCCATCACCGTTACCATGGGAATAGTAAACATTCCCCGGACCATTTCCAAGCACGATATCAGGTAAAGTGTCAGCATCGAATAATGCGACAACGAAGTTCTCTCCACCGGCATCAATGTTGCTGGTAATTGGTGTTGAAAGATTACCTATTCCATCATTCAACAGTGTATAAATAGAGAGAGAATTCTCACGCATTACAACAACATCTTGATCTCCATCCAGATCAACATCGCTGGTTTCAAGCCATATTGGGTTAGTTAGCGGTATGGATTGGAACAGATCGAAGGACCCGTCTCCGTTACCGATGAAGGTTTGTATCTGGTCTTTTGAGAGATCTCCCAGTACCATATCTGGAATAGAATCAGTATTGAAGTTTGCCGAAATCAAGTTACACCACCAGCTTGCGGACAGCTTATACACCCAGTCTGGATCCTGGTCGAACAACCCTGAGGCAAAGACTGAGTGGGATGACAGGATAAGCGGGAGCAGTATTACCACTGCTCCCGCTATCGTTGATCGCTTCATCGGAGCACCAGCACCTTCCGAGTCATGTACATATCATCTCCATCATTATAGTAAGTATATGATATCCGGAGAGTGATCGAAAGACAAATGAAAATTGTTTGGTGTTGGTAAGCAGGATTTTTGTATTTATAACCGAGCTTTCTCTCTCTTATGCACACTATAAAGCAAAACGACCCTCAAAGGACCGTTTTAACTAAAAAGTGGCTGGCAGGTAGGGATTCCCTTCGACTCACTGTGCTTGCTCAGGGTAAACTCACCATCTCGGTCTTTGACCGAGGGTCCGGATCATGAACTTCAGTATAAAAGCAAAATCCCCTTGAAGGGGGCATTCACTTTTATGGCTGGCCACCTGTCTGAGAGTTGGAACACTTTTCGTGCTTGGTTATGCGAAATAGTGCAATAAATAGTCTATATTTTGAATATGAGACATTCAGTAGAGTTTTTGCGAGAATCTAACATTTGGATTGAACCCACTGAAATGACCACGAATGGGTGAAAATCCAGTATCCTATTTGTTATAGATACGACCCGAGTATGACCTCAGTCAGGGCACTACCGTTAATTCAGGGTCAGTAAGAAGATCCGGTGAGTTCATAGATAATATTGAACTTCGTGCTGTCGGACCACGGAAAAGCATCCAGTTCACACTTCTCGATCATACCGGTACCTGGACTGTAGAAATAATGGGTATAACAGTTGTGTTGTTCGCTATATGTGGAGATATGGGCACAACCCTCAAACAGTCCTGCCGGAGTAACCACATCGGTATCCATGTCCACAACTGTCCAGTCATCCCAGGTTTTACCCAATTCAAGGGGAAAATCCAGGTACTTATGACTGACGGTGTCAGGCGACAAAATTGCCACAGAGTCGGTGTTGACCAGGTAAGTCAGCGTACTCACCATCACCAACGTATCCACCTGCACCTGACCGAAGGCTACCCACAGGGATGAGGTTTTCTCAACAATGCACGTATCACCTGATATGGAGATCACTTCATTGTGCTCTGAACCCTCCTCCCACAGGATTGAATCAGGCTCAATCTGCATGGCTGAGTGGGCATATTCCCACCAGTCTCCAAGGGCCATGGGGAAGTAGTCACCCGGAGGTGGCGTGATGGTAACGGGGTTATTCCCGCAACTCACTAACACCAGTGTCAGAACCAGACAGCAACCCGCACTTACTTTGCTTAGCATAATGTTATCCCCTCAGACTCAATTGTGATACATCTATTATTTATTCTATTTTGTTAGATAAGTTCCAATATGCAACTTAGTGTTAAATATTCCAGCGAGTATTGGGAGCTTCAAGCTGGAGATCACCGCACTGGAATAATTAAGAAAAAACGACCCTCAAAGGGCCGTTTTAACAAAACTGGCTGGCCTACTGTCTGAGAGTTGGAACACTTTTCGTGCTTGGTTATGCGATATTGTGCAATAAATATGCTATATTTGCAGATGTTTGGTCTTCTGTGATGTCTCAGAGATCATTTCCAACTTTGGGCTAATCCCTGAAAGTACTCAAGTGAAGGAAGAAGCTCTCTGTGCCCTTTGTAGTAATGCCGAGTAGTAGTTGGAACTTTAGTAAGCTGGACATACAGATTGATTCTTTTTGAGTCTTACAAGCCGAACAAACTATCAATCAGGCTTGCTGTTTCGGAAGAAACTACTCAATAACCACGAAGCTTTGTACGGATTCAGAATCAGCAGTCTGCATGCGTACGAAGTATATACCCGATCCATAATTTTCAAGTGCCATACTGTGATGACCTTCCATATATTCGCTTCCAGTAGAATACATTATCCTGCCAGACAGATCGTAGACAGTAAGAGATACGAAGGACGGTTCGGGAATAGCGAATTGCAGGACCGGTGAAGCGGTTGTCGGGTTTGGGGCAACTGCATACAGGAGATATGTATCGATTCCACCTTCCAATTCAATCCCTGTTGGATCCCACGACACAATTACATCTTCAAGAACAGGAGTAGTATATAGATTGTAAGTAGTTAGCCAAGTACGGTACTGCAGCAAGTAATCGCCATCAGATACAATATCTGAGATACAACAAGGATCTGTTAGGATTTCAGACCATTCACCCATGTCGCCTGGATCACTTGAGGTTCTTACTTGGAATAGAAGATAAGCCCCAGATGGTTCATTACAGTTCCAATTGATATCAAGCCACTCCGGGTGTTCCTGAAGATCAAGAATACTCGATTCCAGATTTCCTGTTGCTTGATAACGGTTGACGTCCCACCAGGCTATTTGGTCACTATTGAGAGCTGCTCCCAGCACATCTACATAACCGTCGCCATTCATATCTTCAGCATAGACGGACATGGGAGCGCTGACATAGCCATCAACAAGATGCTCAGCCCAGGTGGTCCCTGCCCCGTCAATGTTCTCCCACCAGTCGATCTTGTAGGCATCCTTACCCGCACCCACTACATCGATGTCGCCGTCACCGTCAATATCAGTAGCATATACCGTGCAAGCCCAATCCATATTGTTATCAATTGTATGTTCGGTCCATGTGGTTCCAGAACCACCTTCGTTCTCCCACCAGGTGATCTCGTCGTCATACCTAGCCGCTCCCAGCACATCGATATCTCCATCACCGTCAACATCAGCGGCATGGACCGAACAGGCACCGTTGAAGTGGTCATTAATGGTATGTTCCATCCAACTGGTACCGGAGCCGTTATAGTTCTCCCACCAGGCGATCTCGTCGGCCACGGACGCCGCACCAAGTACATCGATATCCCCATCACCGTCAACATCCTTTGCGAAGACGGATCTAGCAGTATTGAAATTACCATCAATAGTGCGCTCTATCCAGCTAGTACCGATCCCATTCAAATTTTCCCACCAGGTGATGTCATCAGTGAGATAAGCCGCTGCCAGCACATCTACATCCCCATCACTGTCAACATCAGCGGCATAAACAGAATTAACCGAATAAAAATTGTTGTCAACCACATGCGCTGTCCATGAGGTTCCTGATCCGTCATTGTTCTCCCACCACGTAATCTCTTCCATCGCATCAATGCTGCCAGAACACGATCCCAGAACATCGATATCGCCATCTCCGTCAATATCCTCAGCGTAGACAGAGTTTGCAAAGTAGAAGAAAGTATAAATGGTATGCTGAGTCCAGAGAGTGCCGGACCCATCCAAGTTTTCCCACCAAATGATATCGTCATCATAATGTGCCGCACTCAGTAGATCCATATCATCGTCACCGTCGATGTCAGCGGCGTGCACTGAGCAAGGACCATTAGAATTGTCATCAACTATATACTTGATCGGATCATATTCCAGTTGTAAAGAACCTGGATAACTGGAGAATTGAATATCGGAATAAGAGAAGAATTTATTTAGCCAGTTGGTGACTGGACCGGGGACACCATCACCACCAGACCAGTCAGTCTGGTAGGCTGTGCCTGCAAGGGAAAGAGAAGAAAGAGTAAGAACTGAAACAACTTTTAATAAATTCATTAGTATTCTTTCTTTCTCTGAAAGGAAACCTATCATCATAGGTTCAAGTGGTCGAAGATTCTCTTCTACGGGCTCCTTTCGAAAAATATCCTATATACTCTATAATGAGAGAAGTTAACCTCTGTCAATATCAATGTAAAAGCATAAGCTCCCTCAAGGGGGGCATTCACTTTTGTGGCTGGCAGGTAGGGATTCCCTTCGACTCGCAAAGCTCGCTCAGTGTAAACTCACTATCTCGATTTATAACTGAGCTTTCTCTCTCTTATGCACACTATACAGCAAAACGACCCTCAAGGGGCCGTTTTAGCTAAAATGGCTGGCCATCTGTCTGAGAGTTGGAACACTTTTGCCGTTTGGTTATGCCGTATTACTAATTAAAGTGAGGGATTCCCAGAGTTCTTTGTAATAACTCCCAACATACGTTTTCAGGTATTCATCCCATACATCAGGAGGCAGGAGAGTTTCCAGGTTCCTGCCTTTGGGTCCTGGGGATCTCTCCCATCCGGTGCGAAACCCAATCTCCCATCCGAACATCATCAGTACGGTCTCCCGAAGCCAGCACTCAATGTAGAACTTGAGCAGGGGCATCTGCTTTCGCCAGAGCGGTTTTGGAATGTGAGAACCAAGTGCGAAGTAGAAGCTGGTGCAGCACCTATAGTAGAGATCGGCCGTAGGTCGAGAGGGGATGTAGCCGCTTTCATTGGCGGGAGGGAGGTAAGGAACACGATCATCCTTATGTAATGCCTCCATGCCCCAGAGTTATCACCACTTTTCCCTTGGCATTCCCTTCTGCAAAATGCTGGAACGCCTCTTGAAAGTCACTGAGCGGATACACTCTGTCAATTGCAGGGACGATATCGCCTGCTTCACAAAATTCCGTAATGGATATCAGGTCCTTTCGGTTCTGTGGGACCATCAGTATTCGAAGGTTCCTGTTCGTTGTCCATCTTATCAATGGCCCCATTAGCAGTATCTGGAACATCACGGTCATGGAACCCCCGACGAAGAAGTAAGTGCCATTGGGGCGAAGGGTCTTTCTGCATGCAATAACCGAATGACGGGCGATGAGATCAAGGATTAAATCATACTTCTCTCCGCTGTTTGTGAATTCTTCCCGGCTGTAGTCGATCACTTTATCTGCACCTAGCGAGCGCATGAAGTCTAACTTGCCTGTGTTATCCACTCCGGTAACTTCCGCTCCGCACAGCTTTGCCAGCTGTATTGCATAAGATCCTGCACTGCCCCCGGCACCATTGATCAGCACCTTCTGCCCCGGCTTTGCCTTTCCCTTATCGAGGATCCCCCGCAGGGCGATCGAACCGGCCTGAGGTATTGCTGCTGCCTGCTCGAAAGTCAGACCTGCCGGTTTCAGCGTCAGTGTTTTCCCATGAGTGGTTACATACTCGGCAAGACCGCCATTGTAGCCTGGCATTTCTCCGAACACCTCATCTCCCGGTTTGAATTCCTTATGGCTCTCTCCAACCGACTCCACCTGTCCAGCGATGTCGGATCCCGGTATCGTCTGCCCCGGCTTCAGAAGCCCACCAATGCGGGCATATAGCGGTTTTCCGCTCAATAATTCCCTATCCGAGCCATTCAGAGATACCGCATGAATCCTGATCAGGACTTCATCATCCTCAGGCTCTGGTCTTGCCATCTTAATCATTTCAAGCACATCAGGTGGTCCATACTTTTCGAATACGATTGCTTTCATGGGCTCCCCTCTCAGATTACTCCGATCAAGTCTTCTGCGAAGCAAAATGTTCCAATTTTTCTGGAGATATACATAACAGTGCATCCGTTGAATTCTACATACTCATGCTATTCCTCAGCCGATAGGGGCAGATCACCTATGAATACCTGTGGATAGTATTCAGGATCTTCGTCGTATGCGAGGAACTGATCATCCTTGATTACCACCACCCAGTTTTCAGCCCGTTCTCCGGTATCCAGCGCAACGGTATAGAGGAAATTACCGTCAAGGTCATAGACGTTGAAGGTGCCTAATCTGATGGTACCTTTTCTTACCCAGATTCTGCCGTGACCATCTATCGCGAGCCCAGCGATTGCGGGTCTGTATGGGTTGGGTTCCCAGTTTGCCATCTCGGGATCCATCCCCACCTGTCTCAAATTGATATTGACCACTTCTGTCTCGATATCGATCTCCTCCTGAGTCTTGAGAACTCGCTCGAAATCATCGTCGATGACTGTGAATATCTCTTCCCCATCAGGTGTCAATGCGGAGAAAGTATAGATGTCAGTTGCCACGGGAGCTGTAAGTACCATCCCATCAGGTGAGGCAGCGAAAGAGAGTGTGTTGTCCTCCTGCATAGAGCTTAGGTCAGAGGGATCGAAAGGCGACATGCTCTTGAAATAGACGGTGGAGGGCTCAACATCTCCGAGGGGCCATCTAGAAATGGAAGTTCCCATGAACATGCCTTCTTCACTCTGTTCGTACTCGAGTTTCATCCCTACGATTGCGCCACCGTTCACAGCGGTTACACGTACGGGTGGAGAGGGGATAAAACCCTGAAGATCCATCATGTATTCCAGGTTCCTGTCGAAATAGATAAGTTTCCCACCCATTGCGTCTGCTACGACAAGTCCGGGCTGAACCGAATCCGGTTCTGCGGATTCCTCTCCCTCGGGAAAGCATGCCATAGCTACCGGAGACAGGAACTCTCCCGGTCCACTTCCATGCCTTCCTAAACTCATTAGGAATTCGCATTCTGGTGAATAGAGTTTGATGGAGCTGCTCTGCGGGTCCAGCACGGCTATACTGCCGTCCGGGAGTATATCAGCACCAGCCACCTGGCCTAACACGTAGTTGCTGTCCCCAAATTCAATGCCGATCGAGTCAGTGACCGTCATATAGAAATCGGCTTCTGGAAGATCGTATTCCTCTGTCTCATATGTCTCAAGTGCTTGATCGTTTTCGTCAGCTATCACGTCCTCCGCAGGCTGATCTCCTCCGCAGGCTAATGGAATGAGAAGCACCCCGAACATTACAATTAGAAAC
Organism: Candidatus Aegiribacteria sp.; assembly: GCA_023138735.1. Classification (GTDB taxonomy): domain Bacteria; phylum Fermentibacterota; class Fermentibacteria; order Fermentibacterales; family JCC-6; genus Aegiribacteria. The sequence continues at coordinate 56,451 of JAGLOY010000013.1, forward strand.
ACTTTCATCTTTACTCCTTTCCAAGAGACTGTCAGTTGAAGGGATTAGTATCCGAGGACATTTACAAGCAATGATACCCCGATATCCGACGCCCCTTCTTGAGGAGACTTGTAGTGCAGTGAGATCTCCGCTGACAAATGCCTGATCGGTTCATAACCCACGGTTCCCAGTATGCCGATACCTTTGAGTGCTTCTCTTGAGTAGTTGCTCGTTCCGTCGTGGAAGAAATAACCAATACCCGCGCCAAGACCTAAATAAAGGGAAGGAGCCCTTTCCTCGAGGTAGTACTGCACTTCCAGGCTTTCTATGCAGGTGGTTATCGTAACGTCATCGTTTTCTTCATTCTTTACTGAGAAAATAAACGGATGACGACTGTAGAAGAAACTCAGCCTGTTGTTGCATGCATACCCGATCCTTGGGGACGCGGCGAATGCAACTGAAGAATTGTCTTCTTCCTCAGGCCCGATCTCATCGTATTGCACTCCCGAATAGCTGTCATATCCGATTCCGAGCCCCAGTCCCAGCAGAAACCCCTTTCTCTCCCCATCCCAGGCTCGAGCCGAACCGGCCGTCAGGAGCATCAGGGTGATTATTATGACAAGTCTTGCCTTCACTTAGTACCTCTTTCTGTGAGATTTCCATGCAGTTGATCTACACGGTGTTCCGCGCATACTGCTGCTTCGCGGCAATGAATGCTTTCAAACAGGTCAAAATCACTCCTTCTTTTCAGTTTGACAACTTGAATCTGTTGCATTACCTTTGAAACATGGCTTACGCTGTAAGCTAGTATAGTTTACACTGTAAGCCTGTCAAGCCCTAAGCAGGACAATGGGCTTCAAGAGATGGATGCAGGCGAGAACAGCAGATGGAGAGAAAATGGCAGTAACGGCAAACAACGGGGAATCCCGACAGCCACTGAGCAGAGACCGGATTCTTAATGCGGCAGTGCTTCTTGCCGACCGGCAGGGGGTTGAAGTTCTGTCCATGCGGAGACTGGGGCGTGAGCTGGGTGTCAGGGCAATGTCGCTCTACAAACATGTGGCCAACAAGGACGATGTCCTGGACGGGATCGTCGACATAGTGGTAAGCCAGATCGATCTGCCGCCGTATGGGACCGAGTGGCGCAAGGCAATGGGTGACCGCGCTCGATCAGCACGTCAGGTATTCCTCCAGCATCCGTGGATAGCTGCGCTATTCGAATCACGACTTACGCGACCCCAACAGACGCCCGTTCGCCTGCGATATGTGAATACCCTCCTCGGTCTATTGCGACAGAATGGATTCTCTGTCTCAAACGCTTACCGCGCATTATTAATGATCGACAGCTACCTCTATGGATTCACACTGCAGGAAGTGAACTGGCGGCTGGAGGATGGCAATGCTTCGCGCAGCGAAGAGGAAACGGTGCATCAGGTGCCGATGGAGACGTATCAATACCTTTTCGAGATATACACTCATTTAAGTTCACAAAATGCTGGGATCTCCACACGTCTGAATACCGAGTTCGCTCTTGGTCTGGAGCTTATCTTCGATGCGCTTGAGAGACTTCGAGAAAACGGGACAAAATTCGATTCACCAGATGCACCAACGCCTCTGCCGGATTCAGACGGAGAAGACTGTAAACTTCAGGATTGATCGAAAACTCTCAGGTGAGTTCATGCGAAATCCAGTTTTCTATTGTTTCAAAGATGGCTGGCGGGTAGGGATTCCCTTCGACTCGCTATGCTCGCTCAGGGTAAACTCACCCATGGGTTCTCATCCCTGCAAAATACTCAAAACAGAAACAGCCCCGAGGGGCTGTATCTATTTTGAGTGGCTGGCCACCTGTCTGAGAGTTGGAACACTTTTCGTGCTTGGTTATGCGAAATAGTGCAATAAATAAGCTATATTTGCAGATGTTTGATCTTCTTTGATGTTTCAGAGGAATTCCCCAGCTTGAGCGATTAAGATGAAAAAGCCCAAAAAGTGCTATGTCCTGATAGTTGACACAATCCACAGTTAAATCTATTTTATCTAATAGGTCCAACTTAGAACCAGACTCAATAGTTATTGCTCGGTAGGCATTGTATGGGAGTAATATGAGACTCATTAAGATAATTGCTTACTTGATTCCGATTGTACTCTTTGTAGGAGAAGCTTCATCTGATAATCCAGTGGAGGAATGGATTGTGTACTACTCTGGCTTAATGGGTTTTAGTTGTGATGTTCCGATTTCTATCGCACTCGATAAGGATGGGAATATCTATATAGCCGGAAAAAGCAATCATGGCAGTAATCAAGATTTCACAATCATAAAATACGACACAAGTGGAACAGAGGAGTGGGTTGCGATATACGACGGGTCGGGATTTGATTATCCGTATTCCACGATTCTGGATTCAGACGGAAATGTTTCTATTACCGGAATGAGTGAAGGTAGCGATTCCGGATGGGATTACGCAACCGTCAAGTATAACAGCGAAGGTTTGGAACAGTGGGTTGCCCGTTACCAGGGAGTGGATGATAACTGGGATATTTCAAACTCTATCACTTCAGATGAAAATGGAAACATTTACGTTACCGGAGAAAGTGATCGATATCCATACAGCGGCGGGGATACTGACTACGATTACTGTACCATTAAATACAACTCTAGTGGTGAAGAACAGTGGGTTCGACTCTATGATACTGGCCAGGAAACCGATGATCTAGGCAAATCCATTTTCGTGGGTGAAGATGGAAATGTGTATGTAACAGGCGGATCATATATAGATGCTGTTCATCATTTTAATTTCACTACGATCAAGTATGACAGCACCGGATCTGTTCAGTGGACTGCGGATTACGACAGCAAGGGGAATGGGCTTGACATAGCTTACTCGATTATAGGGACTGCAGATGGGTACCTATACGTGGGCGGAACCTGCTCCTTTAACGCAGGAGGAGATAAGGATTATGCTGTGGTTAAATATGATGATGATGGTAACGAGCAATGGGTGGCATACTGGAGCGCAAGTTATTCGAGTTTTAATTCAATGGTAGTGGACAACAGTGGGAACGTGTACGTAATATGTTCGACCACTGCCTATCTTGATATTCAGAAATACAGCTCTGAAGGAAATATAGAATGGGCCGCCGCTTTTGATGGACACCCTCTCGATATTTGTTGTGATGAAGCAGGTGATGTTTATGTAACCGGGTCCCGTTATAATGGAGATAATTACGATATAGTCACCTCGAAATACTGCTCTAGTGATGGTATAGAACAATGGACGGTCTATTTCAATGGCCCAGACAATTTGGATGACAGAGGTTTTGCGCTTGCCTTGGATGATAGCGGGAATATCTTCGTTACTGGATCCAGCAGGAGTAATGCATCGTGGGATGATTTCGTCACAATCAAGTACTCGCAGACAACCGGTATAGAGGGAATTCAAGAGGATCTACAACCCAGCATTTATGTTTATCCAAGCCCAGCAAATACTTACGTTTCGATTGGCATCATAGCACTTTCTGATTCGGAAGTTACACTCTCCATTTACGGACTGGATGGAAGACTGGTGGATACTATACTCGCAGGTCACCTGCAAGAGGGTGAGAATACCTTCAAATGGCAGACTTCCGGTATTCCGGAAGGAATCTATCTTCTTAGATTTCAAGCAGATTCATTCGAGAGTACTACCCGGGTTGTGGTGGTACACTGATGCTGGAATACTTCCGGCTCTACAGAATTGTAACGACAGAGAAGATACTCTCGTAATTTTGTATTCTCAATATACATACATATTGTTTATTACTAGCAACAGGTTACTGCGCTCAAAGCATTGAACCCCGGTATAGCGAAGGCCTTCAACATCATGGAGACGCTGAAGGCTGACTTATCAAAAGTGGCTGGCGGGCAGGGATTCACTTCGACTCGTTCTACTCGCTCAGTGTAAACTCACCATTTTGATCTTCGATCAAAGGTCCGAATCGTGAACTTCAACTACAAAAGTAAAAGCCCCCTTGAAGGGGGCATTCACTTTTTTGGCTGGCAGGCAGGGATTCGAACCCCGATTGGCGGATCCAGAGACCGCAGTCCTACCCTTGGACGACCCGCCAGCAGAGCCGGATTATAGGCATTCAATGTCTGTTGTGTCAAGAAGTAAAGCAGTTATCTGATAATGACCACATTCTCAGTGAAAACCGTGTCATCGATCTGAACCGATACTCGATAAATTCCTTCCGGCAGCGATGAAAGATCAAAACTAAAGCAATACTCTCCGGATTCACAGATATCTGCTTCAACTCTCCTGCCTGCTGTATCGTAAACCGATATGTCCTGAACACTACCTTGATATGATAGCGTTACAATCCCAGATGAAGGATTCGGGCTTACCAGGATTATCTGTTCTGTACTGATTGCACTTTCAATACCCTGCGGCGCATGGTTTGGAAAGATATCCGTCCATTCGATCCATTCGGGAACCTGATCGTACGAAGGAGTGGAAGCGGTTGCGAAAGCGAGACCCATTTTCAGATGTTCGGGCATGAATACCAGTGTCTGGATGGTTCCGCCGGATCCGGGAGTTGCAGGCCATCCGACCGCTCCCATGAAATTCCACAGTCTTTCAAGAGTAACGTCCGGATTCGTAGAAAGCGAATCTATAAGATAAGCATAGCGGTAACATCCTACCGGGGGTCTGAGTACCCTGTGGTGATTCGAGAGAATCATTCTGCAGGGGGCAATATCAGGCTCATCTACAGCATATCTGAATGCGTAGCCGTCTCGATTGTTGACCTCAACTACCACTGATGACGAGTCCACCCCGGCAAGTGCTCTGGATGCCACAACATGTATATCAAAGGAATTCAGCCTGTTCCAGTCTGTAAGAGCTGTCTTCATGTCATCAATGTCACAAGTGCCGCTTCCGTTGAAATCCGGATCGGACAGTCCTAATGCAAGTACCATGCAGATTGGAACGAACGGGCTGGTGTGCTGAATTGTTTCCTGATAGTTACCCTTATTCAAACAGGCGCTGATTCCCGATTCGTTCATGCCGGACAGACAACCCGAGAACCCGGGGAATCCCACCGATATCCAGTCCTGGCCCGTTTCGGGATCGAAGGCTATAAGAATATTATTATCAAGGATGGAATTGCCGGTGTCCACATAGTAATCAAGATTCCTGGATATCGCGGATGCGCCGTTCAGTTCCGGATCATCTATGGTTGCACTGTCCCAGGCACTGACACTGGTACAGAGAAATTGTTTAACTCCCCTCAATCCAGACAGATCAGGTGTAGCTGAAACAACACAAATATCGATGAAGTCTATGTTTCTTCCAAGAGTATCCGAATAAATACTTACAGTATCTGAAATACCGCTGACAATCCCCTGGGTGTAATCCACAAATTCGGAAGGAATATCAAAATACCTCAGGAAATATGTTCTGACGCTCTCGTAATTTGAGACTCCCCCCACCATCTCTAAAAAGTAATCCTGGAAAACATCATCAATATCCGGACCCAGAAGGTATCAGTGGGCATAACCCATCTCGGACCAGGTTCCCCAGAGGTTCAGTATTCTGATACTACCGATGTATTCTATGGAACCGTTCACGTCTTCTGAAAAAAGTGGGCAGACGATTAACAGGCAGAGAGAAATCAGTAAAGCATGTTTCATACAGCAGACTCCAATCGAATTAAACTGATTTCTATCAGGGTCGAGGGATTATGGCGTATTCGGCCTCGGTAAGATCAATAACAGTTGTCGAATCGGTCGAGATTACTATATCCTTAAGCCATTCGCCTATTATCTCACCCCTGCTGGAAAATTGAACTCTTAACAGGAATTCTCCAGAACCAAGTTCGGTGAAGATACTATCATAGGGATCGATATAAACGTTATCGATCACTGTTGAGTCGTCACCGGATGGCAATAGCAGTTCAATACTCCAGCCCTCTTCGATGTAATCCACCAGCGGATTTGTTAGGAGGGTTCCAGTGTTCCTGTAGTCTCCTGTGATGTTATTCAGTGACGGATGCTCGATAGCAACTTTGACATATTCAAGCGGCGGCATTCCGCCCGAAAGGCTATACCATTCATCCCCGGTCCAGATATCGAACCACAGGTAGAGATTTCGATCAACTCCCGGAAACCATCCTTTTACAGGTCGGACAGGAATCCCGAATGTTCTTAGGGATGCTCCGAGAAGGATCCATCTTCCCTCTCTGGAAGCCCGTCCAGAAGGTATAATCTGGGTAGGAGTCAGAACTGAGCCATTGGCAGCATATCCAGTTATAGTGATCGCGTGAGTGATCACACTAATTATTTCTTCTGCCATTGCGACCACTGTCTCCCCGGGTTGTACCCGTCGGCCAAGCCAGGCTCCCAGAGTAGACCTGTAGGATGAAAGCGGTTCTGCGTCAATTCTGAAAGGAAGCAAGTGAAGTATGAAGATCGAATCCGGCAGATCGTCGTACCATAAATTTCTTGCACCCATGGCGTTCAGGACATGATCCTCCAGGATTGCAGTAGTCATTACTCCCCTGTCCTCTGGTGACATTGAAAGGAAAAGAGTTTCAATATAGATGAGAGTATCCCCAGAATACTGACTGAGTGCTCCCTCCCAGAAGCCCGCGTTGATCGGTATTTCGGCAAGGAGAGAATCGCGTTCTGCAGGTGAAAGAAGAAGAAGAATTGAAATGAACATACTTACCATAGTACTACCCCTTTTCTCATTGTTTATATACTATGGTATTCGAGAGTAAGGAGAAAGGGTGAAAAAACTGATAGGTGCATGGATTGTTGCAGGTGTCTCTCTCTGGCTGACATCAATGGTATTGGGTGCCCGTATGGAATTTGCCGGCTTCTGGTCAATTGTTTGGACTGCAGCAGTTATTGGCCTGCTGAACTTCATTCTGGCGCCGATTCTGAACATAATGACATGCCCCATATATCTGCTGACGCTGGGTCTGTCACGCTTCCTTGTGAGCGGTCTTGTTCTTGTCGTAGCCCGGGAGTGGGTAGGGGGATTCTACGTTGCCAGTTACTGGTGGGCCGTACTGGCCGCAGTAATAATATCCCTGCTGACAAGTGCTATTGATAGCATGACCGGAAGAAAACAACCGTAAGTACGCTGAATCTTATCGGATAGGGTGGTTGCCTAGTCTGAAAAGTATTTCTGACTCGGCGCCATCCTGTACGAAGTAATCAAGATAGAGGTTCTTTTCTTCAGCAAGATGGATGCACGCAAGGAGGCCCATTCCGCCTCCTCCCGTAAATGACGGCATATGATAGATGCCTTCTTTATCTTCAAAAGGTTTTCTCTCTTCCCGGATCCGTCTGGAAGTTTCATCGGTGGACTCAAAACGGCAACGTATCGCTTCTATATCCCCCTTCAATGGTGGAAACGCCGAAACAACAGAAATACAGAAACTTTTCCGCTGCACATCAATCCTTACGCTTATCTGCACCCAGTTGCTTGCGGGAGTTAATCCAAGGAAAATAATTCGATCTTTCACTTGCCTGGACAGCCACTCAGGAATGCTGATGCGAAGAAATTGTTCAATACGGATGACAGATTCCTGCGAGGATCTGAAAGAATTTCTCATGCTTAAATCCGGCCACAGAGCACTTGTTCCAATTGCCGAAAGCATCTCATCCCTGGTGAGTCCGGTTTCTCTGCCAAGCATATAGCCGATAGGAGTGGTGACGGCGTTGGCAGTAAGCTCCATCAGTATCCATTTTACGTTATCTTGATCACTTATTACCAGATGGCAGCTGAGAAATTCCATTACGGGATCCAGTTCACCCAGTATAGCCATAGCGAAGGCTTCGGGGTTCGTGCTGTGGTTGAAAACAGTCTTGAGATCCGGACAGAAATCCTGTGTTAAATACATACCGATCTACATTTTTCGGATTATTCCAACCGGTGTGCTTGCAGTTCCCTGACCGAGGGGATTATCGCTGAGAATCTCAACAAGCAGGTCTATGTCAAGCTCGGGAGGATATACTCCCAGAATGTTGCCACCGAGGTCATTTACATCAACAACTGCAGCCTTGCAATTAAAATGCTCCGCAATCGTTCGGGAGACTCCGTCGGGATCCTCAGGGGCAAGGCTTACTGCTCTGTTGAAAGGTGGTATTGTCCCGCTGGTCGGTCCGTCAATTGATCTGGCCTTCGTCCCGGCTATACGATAGAAGTCTCCTTTCCTGCCGAATAGTTTTCCAAGCGCGCTGATGAAGGCTGCAATTAGTATCCTTGGTGTTCCACACTCAGTAAGTGCGCATTCCATCGTCTCGGGTATTCCGAGCCCGATACCACCGGGTGTTTTTGTAACGAATCTGCTTAGCAGTACGGCAAGGCGGCGTGGCTTCAGAGAGCCGTCATCCAGCAGGTAATAGCGTCCCTGACTGGCGCCCACAGCCTTTTCACTTACAAACAGAATATCATCAGGCAGGAGGTCTGCATCAGCTTCTTCGAGACCATCCTCAATGGCCATGAGCAGGTTATCTCCCTTAAGTATAAGCCTGGTCTTAATGGAAATACGTTCCCACTCAACACCTCTTGCAAATATAATTTTCTGGTTCATAATTTACCGTACCCTTCTGGCGAAGTATGCAGGAGGAGAGAGTATTGAACAAGAGGAGGAATAGGGTATGAATCTTGCAGGAGCCCTGACACAGGAAGTTGGAGAATATCTCAAGAACAGGAATACTGTAATGGTTCCGGTAGGATCGCTTGAACAGCATGGTGATGCCGCCCCCCTGGCGTGTGATACGATCATTCCAGTAAGGCTCTGTGCTGCTGCCGGAATGAAAACCGGTACCGCAGTTACGCCGGCTGTTACATTCGGAATGTCCGAAAATCATATGGGGTTCCCAGGAACGGTCACTCTCCAGTCAAGCACCCTTTCTGCTGTTGCAAGGGATATTTCAGTATCCCTCTATACTCATGGTTTCAGGAAGATAATTTTTCTCAGTGGTCATGGTGGAAACAGAAGCCCCATTACAGATGGTTTGAACAAGGCTTCTGAAGACTGTCCAGAAGCGGATCTCAGATACCTTCTATACGGGGAACTGCCAGGTGTGACTGCGAAGCAGAAGAGACTATTCTGTCCTGATCCCGGATATCATGTAACCGTTACTGAAGTTTCCATGGTATGGCATCTGATGGGCAGGGAAATGCCTGAGTTCGAGAGAGTCAAGTTTCCCGCTGAACCTCCTATAGGAGCGGTCATATCCAGAGAAAAATGGAAGGAACTATATCCTGATGGCGGAGCAGGTTCCAATCTGGAATTTGTATCTGAGGAAAAGGGAAAAGAGTTCTTTGATTTTCTTGTAAACAGTCTGTGTCTCTATATTGAAGCGCTGAAAAAAAACGGATAGTCGATCCTACCCCGGTTGGAGAATTATGATGAGCGAAGTTCCCGTGGTTCAGATCACAACAACGGTTAATTCAGAGGAAGAAGCCTGTAGAATAGCCGAAGCAGTCGTTAATAAAAAGCTTGCTGCTTGTGCCCAGGTTACCGGTCCCATAATAAGTTACTACACCTGGAAAGGTGAGCAATGCAGGGAGAAGGAGTGGCACGTTTCGATGAAAACGGTGAAAAGCCTTGAATTGCGTCTTATGGATTTCATCACCGAACTCCATACCTACGAAACCCCCGAATTAATATCCGTTCTGGTGGAGTCAGTATCGGAAGCTTACTTTGAGTGGATGCTTCAGGTTCTTGAAGAGTGATTCAGTCAAATCAGAATATTGGCAAATAACATATGTTATCATATATATGTCATATGACATATGATAGAGGTCGTTATGCTTGAATCCCTCCTTGGCTCCCTTGTGCGTGAGCAGGTTCTCCTCTTTATTCATGCCAATGGAGAAGGATATGCAAGGGAAATCTCCAGATATTACGATGCATCGCTCGATTCAGTTCAGAAACAGCTGAAAAGGCTGGAAAAAGGTTCTGTACTTAAATGCGAAAAAAAAGGCAGGACTATGGTATACAGGTTCAATAAGGATTATCCTTTCTTGAATGAACTTGACAGAATACTCGACAGAGTCAGCTGTTACACTCCCTCGGAATTGAAGGATAGTACTGCTCAAAGAGGGTGCTATCCAAGAAAACCAAGGGAGACGGGGGGAGCTCGAGTTACCGTAAAGAGATATGGAGAAGTAAGATAGGACAGAACAACTTACCATCCGTAAAAAAGTTCGTATATTAGAAGAGATCAATCAAGGGGAGTTCACATGAAGAGAGTCGTTCTGTGCCTAATGATAATTGCATCTGTAGTTGTTATAGGATTCTCTTCAGTCTATATGGTCAGAGAATTTTCAAAAGTAATAAATCTTTCCAGCATGGGAGATATGTGGAGCTTCCTCTGGCTTAATGATTATTCTCCATATGCGGAATTCGCTGAAGTTGACGAGAACGATTTCAGGGAACCGCCCATACCTGTGGAGGGTGATGTCCTTGTAGAAATTGATGGTCTTCCGTCCACCCAGACCAACTATTTCAGTGTATTCAATGTTGATACGCCTGCCGGTGAAGAGATAGATATCAAATTCATTCATGATTTCGAAACATTCGAAACAACTGTTGTCACCCGTTCAATCCCGCTGATTATGCAGATTCAGGTCTGGGTTCTCGTAATACTGCGAGCTCTTATTATTATAGGTCTTATACTTGTGGGGCTATGGGGTCTTGTTAAAAGACCGTACTCATCCCCCGTAAGATCACTCACTCTGTTCTGTTTCACACTTGCTCTGGGCATGAACATCACTGCCCCTGCTATAGCGGATGTATATGCTGCTTTCAGCCTGCCGGTCTTTGTCTACTATCTATTTGGTGCTATAGCAATTTTCTGGTCTGCATTCTGGCTCAAACTGCAGATGCTTTTTCCTGTTCGACAGAAATGGTACACGAAGCACAGACTGTTTATCAATATCCTTCTGTTCATCCCCGGGACCATCTTCGGTATTGCTGCAGTTGTCTGGCACAAGAGCATGGATCTGGAAGTTGCAATACTCTCTACTCTCTTCATCAGTCTCGGGTACATGTTCCTGCTTAGAAACTATCGCAGGACTGATAATTTTATAGAAAAAAGACAGACGAGGCTTGTGCTGCTTGGATCGGCTCCCGGACTTATCTTCAGCCTCTTATTCAGCTGGTTCACCCAGATCGCTCCTAAGGTGTATGCAAGCATGACGTTTATCACAAAAATGATGATAACCAACTTCATGTTCCTGATGCTGCTTGCGATACCCGTATCTCTTGCCTATGCCTTTGGACGCTACAAACTACTTTCTGTTGAGGCGAAGCTTAAGCGGGGTACAAGATTCGTTGCAGTAAACCTCTTTGTGCTTCTGCTGTTTCTAGGTTTTCTGTATGTTTTCGGTGAGCTGATACTGAAGCAGTTTGTAATCAACAGTCGTACCCCAACGTTCATACTCGGTCTGCTTCTGGCATTTATTTTTATGCCGACACAGAGATTAATCCGAAAAAGACTTGAGAAATACTTCTACCCTGAGAGGGTCAGATTAAGGGAGCTTCTGAAGAATTTTCTGGCATCGAATATCGTTCGCACTGAAAGTAAAATCTTCTGGAAGGAACTTGAGGACAAACTGGCTGATGGATTGTCCGCTAAAAGAATATATCCTGTGCTCAGGATGGCAGATAAGGACAGTTTCGCTGTGGAGCATGAGGAACCAGCCCCCTTTGATATAAGGGATGAAATAGTGAAACGTCTGCAGATTAAGGGTGACCCCATTCTTTATGACGAACTGCTGGCAAGCGGCAGGATCACCCTCTCGAAGGAGCAGGAGGAATGGTTCCTTCAGAGGAAAAGCGCAATACTCCTCCCCCTGACGACAAATACCGGACTTGTAGGTTTTCTTGTTATAAGCAGCAAGACAAATGGAGAAGACTTCACGGCAGAAGAGCTGGAATTACTATCAACTCTCTCAGCTCAGACGGCGCTTGTTGTGGAGAATTTCGAGCTTCTGGACGAGAAACTGATCAAGCAGAAACTGGAAGAGCAGATCAAAGTGGCAAGGGACATTCAGAAAGGGTTGCTGCCCGGTGAAATTCCCACGAGACAGTGTCTTGAAGTTGAAGCTCTCATTAGATTCTGTCTGGAGGTTGCAGGTGATTATTACGATGTGATACCTATTGATGATCACCGCACAGTGCTTTCAATTGGTGATGTTGCCGGGAAGGGTATTGGACCTGCCATGCTAATGGCCAACCTTCAGGCCTCCCTGAGAACTACTCAGGCTATGGGTGTTTCTCTGAAGGACTCAGCATTTCAGATAAACAGGATTGTCTACGATAATACCTCACCTGAGCTATTCATATCGTTTTTCATGGTATTGATAGATGTGAAGGAAAGAAGCATAAAATACGTGAATGCCGGTCATAACCCGCCCTTCATCGTCGGGCAGGATGGTCGCTTGACGATGCTTTCCGAAGGGGGTCTCCTCCTGGGCGTGAAGGCTGATGAGGAGTACGAAGAAGGAGAAGTTTCACTGAATCCCGGAGACATTCTTTTTATGTACACCGATGGTGTTTGCGAGGCGATGAACTGCTCCGAAGAGGAGTTCGGAGAGAATAGACTGGTGAAGCTTGTATCAACAAACAGAAGGCTTCCTCTCACTGATCTTGTTTATCTTGTTGAAAAAGAGGTTGAAGTGCATCACGGATCTAGCGATTACGAAGATGATTTTACAATTCTGGTCGCACGATTAAAACCCGATGCATAATTGGTGATTGCTTCTCAGATACAGTATTCTATTAAGGGGAGATTCCAATGATCTGGTCCATGATTGAAATGACTATTAAGTGTCCCGAATGTGATGCACCCGTTCATGTCGATGGCCCATACAGGAAGGTATTCTGCAGAACATGCCAGTCTGATATAGAATTTCCCGAGGAGGTCTGGGGAGATCTTGTTGGGGATATAAAGGAGGATATCGCTGGATTCGAACCCGGTGAGGGTTCCAATAGTAACATCTTCGGTCATTTCAACATGACCATGGCCTACGGGAATCTTGCCCCCTATTGCAGCAAGTGCAAGCGGACTTTCAACATTCAAGAGGATTACAACGGTACCGATAAGCTAACCTGTCCTGACTGCGGTACGAAGAAGCCTGCATTTGATGCACCGCAATGGCTTAAAAATGCTATCAAGGGAGCGGCTCTTATTGCTGGTGCGTGGCCGGAATTGAATGATGACAAGGAGCACAAGACAGTTTCAGAGCCCGTTGCTTTCAGCTGCCCCCAGTGTGCCGGATCACTGATGATAGACGGGAATGAACGTTTGATTCAGTGTGAATATTGCGAGACCAGGGTTTATCTGCCTGATGATCTGTGGCTGAAGCTGCACCCTGCTAAGAAGAAGGGTAGATGGTTCATCGGCTTCGAGTAACGGAGCTGTCAGTACATCTCGTACAGAACAAGCCTGCCATCCAGTTTGCCGTTATGTAGAGGGATCTTGATCGAGGATCTCAGTCCCATACTTTTAATCAATTCTCTTTTTCCGAAGTAGATCCATGCCCCCGAACCGGAGCAGCGCTGCTTGAGGAAATCACCGAATTCTTTCATGAACACTTCCATATTTTCGTTCTTTCTCAGCCGTAATCCGTAAGGAGGATTTGAAACTATAGTCATGTTATTCAATTCATCGATGTTTGAATATGGTTTGGTTTTAAGGGTAATTCTGTCTCCTGAAGGCAGCAGGCTGCAGTTTCCGGATGCAGCTCTAACAGCTTCCCTTGAGATATCAGAACCTGCGATTAATCCTTCGGGGAGCTCTCTGATTCCGGAATTGATGGATTTTTTCAGATTCATCCATTGTTCTCTGTCAAATTCAGGAAGATTTTCAAATCCGAATCTTTTACGGAGATAACCGGACGGTATTCGGCAGTACTTCATCAGTGCTTCGCAGAGGATGGTGCCGGATCCGCAGAAAGGATCGTAGAGGGGTGCTTCTCCGTCCCATCCGGAGAACTCAACGATGGCTGCAGCAAGTGTTTCCTGCATCGGAGCTTCTACAGATTGCTTCCGGTAACCACGCCGATGCATAGATCCTCCTGAAGTATCGAGCCTGATATAGGCCCGGTTCTTCTGTATCCGGAGGCCGATCCACAGGTCGGGAGCGATAGTATCAACATTCGGCCTTCTGCCATAGCTGTCCATGAACCAGTCGGCAATGGCATCCTTAAGTTTTAGAGCAGCGTACTGCGAGTGACTGATATTCGAACCGTGCACAGAGGAGAAAATTGCGAAAGTGCTGTCAGGTGTAAGGAATTGAGACCAGTCAATAGATTTTGCTGTACTGTAGAGATATCTGTCGCTGTGGCAATCAAAGGTAATAACGGGAGCTAGAATCCTTGAAAAGAATCTGGACTGGTAGTTGATTCTATACAGGGCCTCGAAATCGCATTGAAAAAATATTCCGCGGTATGCCATTTTAAGTTCGGAGGCTCCTAGACTGAGAAGCTCCTGTTCACCGATAGACTTGAGGTCTTCTGCTATCATACCGAAGAATCGACCGGTTTTCTGATATTCGACCACTCAAACCTCCATTGATTGGCCAGACTTTTTCAACTTATACGACGAAATATACAACATATTTTCAAGTGACTGGAGATAGATAATAATTTACTCTACTATTGATAATCAACGGTTTTAAGCATATCTTACATAGACGAGAATATTCGTTGCTCACTGTGCATTATCTGGGGGGATAATAATGATACACTTTCTGTTATTTTTGCTTGCCGTGTCACAGCCAGCGTCAACAACAGGCTCATCACCTGAAGGATACATCAGCGACGATAGCAGTGATGTTTCAATTGAAAACGAGTTATGCCTTTTCAACTCTGATACACTCATGTCCTTGCCGGTTTCAGATATAATTGATCTGGTGAAAAGAGAACCAGGCATATTGAATAGCGGATTAAGATGCGGCAGTATCAAATTCTTTTCGGGCGGAACACGGAGTATATACTACAGCAAATTATCAACACTGAATGCTGGCATTGAAAGCAATCTCCACATGCGCGGAGGCCGCAGTGATGAGGTAGCTTACCTTGTTGACGGTTTTATTCTGCGTAACCCGCTAACCGGCGGATTCATCAGCAGTATTCCGCTTTCATCCATACGTGAAGCCTCGGCAGTCAGAGGGAATTTCGACGTTCGATATGGAAACGCCCAGTCTGGAATTGTTGAGATCGAAACCTTTGAGGGCGGCAGCAGTTACCACGGCGGTATCAGCATCAGCGGGAACGACTGGCAGGCACTTGGCCTTGCGGATGACTGGACCTGGGGAGGAACCAGCCCAGATGATCCAACCGTATGGAAATGGAGTAATGTCTCTTCCTCTTCAGAAGCCAGGCTGGAATTCGGAGCGCGTATTGGCGGCCCTGAACCTATTACCAGCTATCTCCTGCCTGAGATAGGCATTCAAATTCCTGGTGAACTGAGGATCTTTGCCGATGGTGAATTCCTGCAGACAGGGGGGGGAGAAGACGGACGGTACGGGTACGGATTTGACGAATGGGAATCAACATATAAAGGCATTATCAAGCTGACTTACAACCCTTCAGCATCAACTGAAATTGACCTTTCAACTTCATTCCTGAACAGGGCTTCCGGATGGTTCGGCGTTGGGGATTACTGGGCCTGGTGCAGATACGAAGTACCGTATATCGATATTGATCCCCTGTCTCCCGCTTTCGGTGATACTCTCGCCTGGGGGCGGAACATCCTTTACGGCCTACCAACCAGGTTCTGGAATAACAGCAGTATCGGTTTGCGCATAAGCCATGAAGTAAGTGAAGAGACTTCAATTCAGCTGGGCATTGGCCAGTACAGAACATCCTTCGACTTCAAAATACGGAACGATCCTGCATCCCTCGATCCGATGCGCCAGACGGAATGGCTTGGTGAGGGCTGGAGCCTGAATGACTGGCAGCAATACGAGACAGACCTTTACACTGATGCTGACGGTTTCAGGCGATCAGGTACAAGCCGTTTTCCCTGGAGTGAATCCAGCAGTACAACAACCACAGCGCAGGCTGACGTAACGACCAGAATCGGCAGAGAGCATGAGTTGAGTGCCGGAATAGATGGATCATATTACGATATCTTCAGCTTCGATGTAATTGGGGACTCCGGTAGCGTTAATCTGAACAGGTACAGTGCGTTTCCAAATTCCGGAGGTGTTTATCTGCAGGACAGGATTGAACTGGACGACGGATTTGTAATGAATGCCGGGGTAAGGCTTGACTATTTCGATGCGAACTACGATAGAGCCGATGGACCTCTTGATATACCTCCCCCTCCATCTTTTCAACGCGATGTTCTGAACCTGATAGAAGCCCCGGTGAAATATTCCATTAATCCCCGTTTGTCTTTTCTGTGCCCTGTAACAGATAGAGATTTTCTTCATTTTACATATGGAGTACATTCACAGATTCCTGCTTTGCGGCAGATGTACAGGCAGGCTGATTACAGTTTTTCCGAAGATACACCTCTGGGGGGTAACCCGGACCTGGATTTCGAAAGAACCGTCCAGTACGAAATAGGCATTACACACAAGATATCTGATATGTGCATGATCGATATGACAGGTTACGTGAAGAATTTTTCTAATATGATTGAAACGGATGTGTACAGCCTTTCTCCCATCGGAGATTATGCGCTTTATACCAATGGCGGTTACGGCGAATCGAAAGGTCTTGAGATCACTTTCAACGGAAATCCGGACGGTTTCTTCTCCTGGAACGTCAGCTACATCCTGTCGAGATCTACCGGAACATCGTCCCATGCGCTTCAGAATTATCTGTATAGCCTGTATTATGGATTTTCCAATGCGGACACCGATCAGTACCTGGATTGGGACCAGCGTCATACAGTTTATGCGGATCTGGACCTTTACGTGCCAAGGGGCAGAGGATTCAGGATCGCTGGTGTACCTGTTTTCCAGGGACTGGGAGTCCATCTTGCATGGGATTTCGGCAGCGGATTTCCCTATACGAATTCCAACCAGGGTACATACGAACCGCAGGTTAACACGGCTAGATATCCTGCGACCTGCACAGTTGCACTCAAGATAAATAAAGCTATCTGGTTCTCGGATATGACTCTTAACGCATGGTGCGAAGTAACAAACCTCTTCAGCAAACAGAATATTAATAATATTGAGGATATCGACTGGTACACAGATTGGGGGCATGATGATTGTGGTGACCCCGACTATGATCCAAAGGGTCAACTCGATAATTACTATGCATACAGCCAGCCAAGGATGATAAGGTTCGGCCTGGGGCTTAACTGGTAGGGGAACGCATCTGAGGGCAGGATAGATTCCAGATTCCACTTGACCAGGTCTGAACAAACAGCTATTCCTTGTTGCAAACGTTCGCAACAAAGGAGTCAGAATGCCCCATTGTCATACTTACTTGAAAAGGCTTCGTGATCACGGCTACAGAATCACTCCGCAGAGGGAAATGATCATACAGATCATTGCCCATTGCGGTAGACATATGTCCGCTGAAGAAGTTATGGAGAAAGTAAGAGCAAAAACCAGTTCCATTAATATTGCAACCGTATACAGGACACTGGATCTACTCGTCGAGAACGGATTGGCAAGCCGGTTTGATTTAGGCAACGGAAATACAGCATACGCCACCAGTGAGCACGGTCCCCATATTCACCTGGTATGCAAACATTGCGGTTCGGTAACTGAAATAACTGAAAGCGATATTTCCGCATCTCTTGATAGAATTGAAGATCTCTACGATTTCGATTGCCGTCCGTATCATTTTTCTGTACACGGCCTTTGCAGGGATTGCAGAGATACCAGGACCGATTGACATTTTCCATTTATCATTTCCCGTAGCATTGACAGAAAGAATCGGGATTTGAATAATTGCGAGTATTCGTTAATGCGACTATTCGCAATAGGAAGAGGGGGAAAATGAAAAAATTGACAATACTTTCATCGGTAATGCTGCTTCTATCACTTACAGCTATTTCCTGCGGGGGGGAAGAAGCGGATCAGGTTGAACAGGAAACAACTGAAGAGACAATACAGGAAAACACTGGTGACTTGAGGTTCATTGCTAACGGTGAGGATTTCGTCCGGTCAGGTTTCATATCCTCTGATGGATGGCATATCACATTCAGGCACCTTTACGTTACAATCACGGACATTACAGCTTACAAGACCGATCCTTCGTACGATCCTCACTCAGGTGATGAGATAATCGGGAATATCGTGGTTGAGTTGAACGGTGTTTTCACAATTGATCTTGCTGAGGATGATGAGAATACGGAACCGATTCTCATTGGTTCTCTTGATGACGTTCCTACAGGACATTACAATGCCATTTCGTGGAGTATGGTACCTTCCATCGATGGACCCTCCGAGGGTTACAGCATCTATATTGATGCCCAGGCGGAAAAGGGAAACCAATCCTATAACGTACGTCTTGGATTTGAAACAGGTTACAGGTATTCCGCGGGTGATTATGTGGGTGATGTGAGGAAAGGCTTCGTGAATGCAGGAGTGCCCGGCGAACTCGAAATGACATTCCATTTCGATCACATATTCGGCGATATAGATCAACCAGCAGAATGTGATCTTAACATGATGGCTATAGGGTTTGAGCCTTTCGCCGCACTGATGGGGGAGGGTACGGTAGAAGAAGATCTGACGACCCTTGAGCGGAAATTACCCGAGGAGACATATGCTAAGCTTCTAGAAGTTCTCACTACACTTGGTCACACGGGAGAAGGGCACTGTTATTGCACGGTAATCCAATGAAGATCCTTCTATCATCTGCTGCTCTTTTAATGCTTACCGCTCCAGTCTTCGGTCATGGAGCCAGGGTTGTCTGGGAAATGCAGGACGATTCAGTGCATATTTCAGCTTCATTTGATGATGGGCAGCCTCTGGCCAGAGCACAGGTTACAGTGTTCTCGGGAGCTGCCCCATCAGTGCCGTACATCGTTGGAATGACGGATGAAAATGGAGAATTCTCTTTTCTGCCCGATAAGGAGAAATCACTGAACTGGGATGTGCAGGTCCGCAGTGCTGGGCACGGGGATATAGTGAACCTATCATTGACTGAGGAATCTACGGTCAAGAATGAGCAGGGCAAATTTACCACACTTCAGATAGTCCTAATGTCAGCCTGCGTTGTATGGGGTTTCATTGGAACCGCTTTTTTCTTTGCCTCGCGACGGAGAAGGTAAAATGCACATTCCTGACGGAATGCTCCCGGGGGAAATATGTGCTGCCGGATATGCCGGTTCTGCAGTTCTGACATGGATCTGTATTAAAAAAGCGCGCAGCAGCAGTGAAGATCCGGCTGGAATCGTTTCAAGAGCATCGGTCATGGCGGCAGCTTTCTTTGTTGTATCCTGGATTCATATTCCCCTGCCCCCGGTCAGCGTTCACCCCATTCTGGCAGGCCTGATGGGGATTCTACTCGGTTGGTTATCTTTCCCGGCAATCCTTGTTGGGTTGTTTTTCCAGGCAGCGATGTTCGGTCATGGGGGTTTTACAACTCTCGGAGTAAATGCTCTTTCCATGGGGGGAGCCGCGCTGCTTGCCTGGGCTCTGTACCGAATGCTAAGAGGAAAGTCGGGAGAAAGAGCTATCCTCATATCAGGATTTGCGGCCGGGTTTGCAGGAGTGTCGTTCGCGGTGATTGCTGTTGGTACTGTTCTGATCCTGACGATACCTGCATACATCAATACCGGAGCAGAAGTATCTGCTGTACTCGCCATGGCTGCGGCACACCTCCCGCTGGCCCTGGCAGAGGGGATATTCACAGCTCTTGTAGCCCGGTTCCTTCTTAGAGTTAAACCTGATATGCTGATGTAACATGCTGCCGCAAACACATCGAATGAGAGCGTTTGAGAACTGGGATACATCCTTGAAAATTCCCAGCCTTTTTCTTCTAATGATGTCTATGGCATTGATCAGGGACCAGCATCTGATTCCCCTTCTGCCGTGCATCGCCGCGGTCCTGTTCATTGCATCAGGAATTCCTCTGTCGCTGCTTCTGACACGGCTTCGTGCTCCGGTTGTATTTCTTCTGTTCGTCAGTGTATTCCTTGTACTCTTTTCAGAAGGAGAAACTCTTGCCAGAATAGGTCCTTTCGATCTGAAATCGCTGGGAGCCATTCTCGCGTTGAATACATGGGTGCGGGTTTTGAGTGTTATTTCCGTAGGAATAGTTATGATCCAGACCACACCTCTTTCAGGTTTGTCAGGTAAACTGAAAAGGATGCTGATTCCGCACATTCTTATTGATATCGGTATTATGACCGGAAGGTATATAATGGTCATTGGAGAAGATTACAGTAAGATGAAAAACGCCAGAAAACTGAGAGGTTATGCACCCGGGAGAAGTTTGACTCGAAGACTCGGTGTTATCGTGCCAACAGCGGCAACATTACTTATTAAAGGATTTCAGCAGTCCGAGAGGGTTTTTCATGCGATGCGAATGAGAGGTTATGGAAGCAATTTCACTGGTGATGACAGAAGTCGTGCATTAGAACGGCCTTCAACTTTAAGTATTCTGCTGTCTTTTGCGACTATAGCTGTATCTCTCCTTCTGATAGTTCTGGAGATAACTGTTGAAACCGCGTAAACTGGAGAATAGAATGCAGAATGGTTTTCATGTTAACGTTAAGGATCTGAAATTTTCCTTCCCACTGCAGGAGCCTGTTCTCCAAGGAGTTGACATTGAGGTGAACCCTGGAGAAAAGGTGGGAATAATCGGACCGAACGGATCGGGTAAAACTACACTATTTCTGCTTCTGGCGGGGATGCTTGCCCCTGATTCAGGGTCATTGTCTGTTCTTGATTCCCCGGTAAAGACGGGTAGTTTTAACAGGAACCTCGGTTTTGTATTTCAGAATCCCGATGATCAGCTCTTCTGCCCTACCGTAAGGGACGATCTGGCATTTGGCCTTCTTAATCTTGGCTATTCCAGAGGTGAAGCTGATTCAATGATAGATTCATACCTGACCCGTCTGGAGATGTCCGATCTGGCCGGCAGACCTCCCCACAATCTCTCCGGTGGTGAGAAAAGAATGGTATCAATAGCCGGAGTTATCATTATGAACCCGACTGTTGTGTTGCTTGATGAACCGGAATCCAGTCTTGACAGCAGGGCAAGGAGGCAGCTCATAGAGTTCCTCCGGAATTCAAACGAAACGTTGCTGATAGCTTCTCATGACCTCGAGTTTCTCCTTGAAACCTGCGAAAGAACGGTTGTGCTTGATAACGGCAGAATATGTGCTGACGGGGCATCAAGGGAGATAATGGGCAATGAACCGCTGGTGAATTCCCACGGCTTTGAAAAGCCGCATTCTCTCGTTCCCCATGCTGAACAACATCACAGCATCTAACTGAATCAAGATTATCCCTGGTATGTTCTTGAAGTCGTATGTATTGCAAGTGAAGTTCGGCCCCAAGAGGAATGCATCCTGTTGTTGAAACCATTGCGAGAATTACCGAAATGGTTCCGTCGAAGGATTTATTTCGATGTCCTCCAGCGAATCAGCATCATTTCAGTTATACAATTTACTTTTCTCTGATGAAAGGAGTTCTACAATCATCTAGAGTAACCCGGTTCTGATGTATCCTATTATGAACTGTCCTCTTAACAGGGGGGCTTACATAATAGCAAATATATCATGTATGGTTAAAGCTGCTGAAGTTGCATATAGTGGAAATATTCTAAACGTAGAAATCAACTTTAGTAAAATTCACTTCACAGTTATGGAAGGGAAATTCATGAAAATTGTGGTAATTATCGCCACATTGAGTTTGTGCTTATTCTCCTGTGGTGGAGATGCCGATAATACAGAAGAAAACAACGATTCTAAAATGACAGTTGATACCATAGATTTATCTGAAAATATGATCGATGAAGAAATAATAGAATGTCTCTATTCCACGGTTGAGGATTACGGTCAAATCGGCAGTAAAGAGCAATTAATTTCTGAGTTCGGTGAAGAGAATTTAGTTGATGGTGAATCCTGGTATGCTGAAGGTACAGTGAGAATTGAGAATACTGTATTAACGAATCCTGAAAATGGACAGGTCATAAAGTATTTGTTGGAAGATGATGGGAATACCATAAATTACTTAGAAGTAAATTATTACATTTTTGATGAAAACTTTGAAATTCAGGGTACGCAGGCAGTTTCTAGTGAGTATGGTGTAAGCACTGGAATGTCATTACAGGATTTAAAAGAATGGAATGGTGCAGATTTCAGGTTCTTTGGTTTCGGTTGGGATTATGAAGGCGGAATATTCGAAGAAGAAGGAACTAGAATTGCAGAATGTCCAATCCAATTTAAACTATCCTTCGATTTGGAAATAGAAATTCCTGAGGAGTATAGAGGAATGTACTCGGATCAAGTGTTTAATACTGCGGATGATATTACTCAAGGGGCACCAGTATTAATTGATATGTTGACATATCGCCCTGCTGAGGAATAATGAATTGATCGTCAATCCAACATGCACTAATGGAAACTGAAAATCCCGGCCGTTAATACGGGTTCGTTTTGGTAGATGTACATTGAAAAAGGGGACGGAGGTAATAAATATCTAATTACCACCGTCCCTTTTTATACCTCCGGCGGGGGTCGAACTCCACAATTGCCAGATGAAGCCTTGTCCACTATCAGTAAATTACCTCTATTATGCAGGTCATCTAAGTGAACAGAGTGTAGTTCTTCTGCTTTACTTTGCGACTGCAGTTTGTATTGCTTCTGTGTTGTGATTATTCGGGAGGTATGTTGCTGAAGAAGACGTTTGAGGGTTCATCGACTGAACTGGGGAATACAGAAGTAGTCCCTACGCTGAACACCTCTATAGAAAAGGGCCAGAACGCTGTCTGGTGCGCTTCCTTCCTGGCTGCATGGAAGTCTATGATTGATGAAGTCGCTAAAGGTGATATCTCGCTTGATAATTCTCCATCTACAGTTAAGCTGCTGAACAAGGCAGGCGATCCCAGATCATATGTACCCCCTGGGTCCATGTTTGCAACTGCTGGCCTGGTGCAGAGAGGCATTGTCGGGCGGATACGAGAGGGTTTGGAGGTTTCATTCCCAGCAAAGCCAGTCCCATCCTTTCCCGGTCTGGCTGATGATGCACTTCTGGCCTACTCATACCTGGAAGCTAATGTGGGATTTTCAATTCCCTACTTTCAGAACCGTAAACCCTTGATGTTTACCGATTCAGGCGGAAAGAAGAGCAAGATTTCATCGTTCGGAATAAGATCCAAGGATGACTACGCTTACTACAAGCTACGCAAACAGCCTCGAGTTCTCTTCCGGGACGGAGATCCCTTCGATCCTGACCTTGAATTCGCCGTGGATCTATGTTCAGAATCCTCACCCAGTCAGATCATTGTTGCTCGGATAGAAAGAGAACCTACTCTCGCTAAGGCTCTGAAGCGCCTCAGGAAGGGAGAGAAAAAGCTCCGGAAGCTCCTGGAGGACAACCCCGAATACGCTGAGTATCATGGGAGAATCGGACCAAATGACACTCTCCTTGTTCCCGACCTGTTCTGGGAGATATCACACCGATACTCCGAACTGGAAGGAAAGCATTTCAGGAATCCTGATCTGAAAGGGCAACGTCTGGATATTGCCCAGCAGGACGTACTCTTCAGGCTGGATCGCAGTGGTGCAGAGCTCAAGTCCGAATCCAAGGTTGTGTGCCTGCCTGTTCCCACGCATTATGTGCTGGATCGGCCGTTCCTGATCTGTATGAGGAAACGAGACTCTGCGATGCCCTACTTCGCCATGTGGGTTGATAACGCTGATCTTCTGACTCCTTGGTAGCAATTCAAGCCGGAATTCCCCCTTATCTCAGATTTATTATCTTCCTGAAGTGAAACAGAATCAGGAAGGAGAATCGAATATGCTTCTAAATCACAATAGCCTTGCAAAGACGATTGAGAACCTCAACGAAGCATGGTTTTACAGCAAGGATATTTCCAAAGAGGCAGGGGATTCTATATCTATTTTCCTTGCCTTCCTGCAAGACAAGAAAGGCTCCTACGCAGGACTTCCCGCCCCGACTGAACAGGACTTCAGAAATACTGAGAAGAGGCTCTTCACTGGGGAGAAACTCAAGTCAGCCGCAGGTTCAGCCCACATACTCGGAGAGGAAGCATTAAGGGCGCTTTTGAAGCTTAACTCAGCATCACCGGAAGTCAGGGAAGCCATCCGGTTTTCAAAGGAAGGCTTTGAAGGTCGCCTTAAGGAAACCAGCGAATTCTATGGTGGTAGGATGATTGGCATCTATTGCTGTGGAATCTGTACAGCCAGCTACATGAGGAACCTTGCCATAGGCACCTTCAAACACTCCGAGCAGAGGCTTGAGGCAAGCCTGAAAGAACTGAGGAATCTTCGAAACGGCAGTGGAAGATGGAGACGTTTTCCATTCCATTACACCATTCTCGCACTTAGTGAAATCAATCACTCGAAAGCGAAAGATGAAATCCGTTATGCAGCTCCCTCACTTGAGAGAATCGCAAATCGAAAGATTCTGAAGGACAAGTATGCAATCCGTAGGAAAGATCTTGCACAGAGAGCTCTCGGCATTATCTGAGCTGTGCTGTTTCACCAGCCTACCGGCAGCGGTATGTCCGCTTAACAGTGGTCTTATATGTCTTTCCTGGTTAAGTGATCACCAGTCTATTTGCTGTGGAAGTGCATTGTCTGGATGAAGTTCTTCGAGAAACCGATATACAGGCAAGCACAGAATACCGTCGATAACCATAGATGAAGTACCTCTTGCAGCAAAGAGAAAGAAGCTTTCATCAGGAGGATGCTTGAGATATCGAGGCACTAATTCCATTTTGTCCCTTAATTCGGAAATTGTAGTGCCATTTTGCGACCAAATTATATTGATTGTCTACCAGGGATGCACGTGTCGGCAGTTCACGGATTGAGTTACGATTTGTGCGGTCCGATCAGAGAAAGAGAAAACCCCGGCATGAAGCCGGGGTTAGATTTGGTAGCGGAAACCGAGCTTCGATTGAGTCACATTTTATGTGGATCAGGGGATTCAAGAATATCATGAATCGGTGAACAGCATCATACTCATTATCAGATACGCTCTGTCGAACCTGCCATTGACAAATTTCCGGGATACTAGTTTTCCTGATTCAGTTTACAGCTTAATCAGCACTGTAGAGACCTGTTTGTCCCGGGAAGCTCCCTGCACGATGTAATTGCCTGAGTAATAATGGGCAAGATACTCTGCACGAAGTTATTCCAGGAAGCCAGTATGCAACTCAAATTCCTGCAATATGCGTTGAAATTGGCAAAATCCGTTCATGTAAATTGCTTACATTCGCCTGAATGATACTCATCTCGTTCTCTGTTCCTCATGAGTACGGATGTTCGAGCAGCCCCCGCATTGAGTCCTCTGGACATTCGAATCGGAATGATTAGCATTTTACTGGCAATTCACATTTCCGAGTCATAGCTTGATTGATCATAGAAACCCTTCAGGATAGGGATTTGAGTAGCCATCTGATCAGCTGCATTGAATTTAAGGAGAGTTGCCGGAAGTGAATCTGGAGATCGAGTAACAGGCATGACGTTCAAACAGCGGTTCTATTTGGGTTCCGGTAAATGCCCCAGTCGCAATGTCGAGGCACAACGGATCTATAACTATCTGATACGGAATGGTTGGGAATCCACAGACAGCGTACAGGATGCGGATCTGGTAATCCTATCCACGTGTGCCAGTAAAGATAGAGCTGCAGAAGCCTCTCTTGATACCATGAGCAGACTCTACAAAGCGAAGTCCGATTCGGCACCCTTTCTGGTCACCGGATGTCTGCCCTTGATAGATCGTGACGCAGTCAGGGAGTTCGAAGGATTGCAGCTGATCTCTCCAAGGGAGCTTGAGAAGATTGACCTTCTGTTCGATCATCACGTTAAACTGAGAGAAGTTCCCGAGCCGAATATCATTACTGTACCCGATGTAACAAAACAGGACTCTTTTAAATGGAGGGTTCCGTACAGGATCGAGTTGAGTATTCCTTTCTTGAGGTTCTGCTACTACAGAATCATGGAGCTTTTCAGGGACAAGACCGATGAGGGTCCCTTTTTCAACCTGAAACTTGGCACAGGCTGTCTAGGTGAATGCAGCTACTGCGCGATTAAGTTCGTAACCGGAAAGATGATAAGCAGGGATCCTGATACACTAATCGAGGAATTCCGCAGAGGACTGGTCTCAAAATACAGATACTTCAATTTCGTTGGTCAGGACACCGGGGCCTATGGATTGGACATTCAGAGTACATTCGTAGAGCTTCTTGAATCCGTCCTCAAGTTCGAAGGGAACTACAAACTGGCGATCCAGGACTTCAACGCGTGGTGGCTTTTCAAGTACTTCGATGAACTGATGTCGTTATCTCTTGAGCATAGGGAAAAGTTTGCAGAGATCCGAATACCAATTCAATCCGGTAGTGACAGGATCCTCAGACTCATGAAAAGGCCATACAGAGTTGCCGATCTGAAGGAGATGATTCTTCAGATCAGGAAGAGAATCTCCGAACTGAGAATAGAGTCGCACATAATGGTGGGGTTTCCTAGTGAAACCGAGGAAGACTTCGAGTGCTCCAGACAACTGTTGGAGGAGCTGAATCTGGACCGGGTAGGTGTATTCATCTACGATGACAGACCCTTTACAGAAGCATCACGAATGGCTGATTAAGTACCTAGGTCAGTGGCAAAAAGAAGAGCTAATATCATAAGTGTCTGCTGGCGTGCCAGTCAAAACAAGCATGATCAAAAGTAAGATTCCTGCTCTGAGTCTATACCTTAAGTTCAAATACCTGATGATGAAGGTTCTCTACCGTCATCCATTATTGTTCAATGAGATCAGATTCCGGTTCTGGATCACTACGCTGAAAACTGGTGTCAGGAACGAAAAGGAACTGAAAGTCCTACCCAGGTTGGTGACTCCGGGAATGACAGTAATCGATATCGGCGCACACTGTGGCAGATACACAATTCCGTTGTCCTACTTGGTTGGGCAACGGGGAAGAGTGCTCTCCTTCGAACAAGTCACGACCAATTACAGAATACTTGAAAGGTTGAAGAGGAAGTATGGACTGACAAACGTTGTACTATTTAAGGAAGCCCTTGTCGAGCATTCCGGGAAGGGCATTATCGCAATGCCGATCACGAGTAATGGTATTTACAGCTACAGTTGCTCATCCATCCTTCAGGATGATTCAATTGACCGGTCTATCTGTAAACTGCATCAATGCGTTGAAATAGATACACTGGACAATATTGCATTAACCGATTCGATTGATAGGTGCGGGTACATGAAGATCGATGTTGAGGGATACGAGCTGTTCGTGCTTCGTGGAGGAGTTGAACTGCTTGACCGGTTTCGTCCGGTGGTTCAGTGCGAGATAATCGAATCACATACTCTGGAGTTCGAATACCGTCCCGACGACCTTGTTTCATTCATGAACGACATGGGCTATGAAATGTACATCTACAGCAATGGCTTAGAACATTTGCATGAAGTAACTCCGGATACTTTAATTACATCTTTATTCCGGAGCATATGAGGAATCAGCTATTTGAATGAATCCATGAGTAAATTATTTCAACCACTAGCCAAATCGATCCTATCTGCACCGTTATCATGCGTACTTACTCTTCGTGCCTCTGCTCAGCCAGTGATCTGTAAAGAGTAGATAGTTTCTCAGAAGCACTGTCCCAGCTGAATGCCCTTTTCCTTTCATTTCCCGAACTGATAAACTGGTTCTGCAAAGAACTGTTTTCGATCAGAGAGATAAGTGCATTAGCAAAGTTTACGGTCATTTCTCCACCGGTATCGACAAAAAGGACTCCATGCCCTCCTACTTCTTCGTGTGCGGGAATCCTGGAGGCAACCACAGGCTTGTTCATTGCCATACCCTCAAGCAGAGTCATTCCGAAACCTTCGTAGAGTGATGGACAGGCTAGTATCTCGCAATCCCTGAGGAGGATCCGCATCACAACATCGGAAACACTCCCTGTGAAATACACCCTATCTGCGATTCTCCCTTCCGCAGCGATCGCTCTGATTTCTTGAACAAGATGGCTTTCCTTTCCCGCTAGCACAAGACTTCCGTTCCATCTGTCTGATATCATGCCGAATGCGGAAACAAGCATGGATAAATTCTTCCTTTTCTCAATATGTCCTACCGCAAGTATGTAGGGCTGTGGAAAGATCCTTTCGGACAACATTGGTCTGTTCATCATATCAGGATCTACTCCATTATGTATCACACGCACTGATCCTTCAGGAAGTCCGTAACGGGATAGAATGGCAGATTCCATTGTTCTTGAAACAGTAACGGTAGCAGAGGACTTCTGTATGGATTTCCTCAATCCTATAGAAAGGTTAAGATACCTTAGCAGTCCGGTGTATTATATCCTGATTGTATGCCTAAGATCATGAACGGTAAGCACAAGCTTTGCTCCATTTACCTTCGGTGCAGGTGGCACTTCCTCAGTCCAGATATCGAAACACTCACCGAAGGAGTAACGATGGTTTAAATTACCGAAGATTTCATGGAATTTCATCATTGGAGTGCGCGAATCGGAAACACAGATCAATTTCATACCCCGAAGATTCCGTTTGAATTCCTTGGGGAATTCACCAGTTACCAGTGCGGTAATATCAAACCTGTCTGGAATTCTTCTATGAAGCTCATATGATCTTCTGAGGGCCCCACATGGAGAAGTAAAGCTCATCCAGTTCAGAGCTATTCCCGGTTTTTTCAGAGCACACCTTCCCAAATGAAATGATGACCTGGAGTCATTCCGACCAGCGTAATTGTCAGATCATTTCACTGTACAATTCAAGGTACAGGTCGATCACATTTTCGATCCTGAATTCATCATCTATTTTAACCCTCGCACGAGTTCCGAATTCGCTTCTTACTTCCTTGTTTTCAAGAAGATACAAAGCCTTGCTGGCAAGTTGAGTCGTATCACCCTTTGGCACCAGGAACCCCGTTATTCCTTGAATAACCAACTCGCTGATTGCACCAACGTCCGTAGAGACGACGGGAAGACCAGTGCAGAAAGCTTCTACAGCTACTCTTGGTAGTCCCTCGGATATGGAGGAGATCACAAGGCAGTCCATCAATGCGTAGAAGGGGGCCGTATCGGCCTGAAGCCCGAAGAAATGAAAACGATCTTCAAGCGGTGCGATCAAATTCAGGAGATCATTCCTCAATGGCCCGTCTCCAACTAGCACGAAATGGACATGTTCGTTCCTTCTGCCGATTTCAAGGAAAACCTCGGCCATGTCTAATATGCCTTTTTCCATTACAAGAGCGGCTACTGCTCCGACGACTGGTATCTCCTCGGGAATACCCATCTCGACCCGGAACTTCGTTTTCCTGTCATGGAATTTCCTGTAGTGCTCGATATCGAAACCAGATCTGATTATTCTGAGTCTGGAATCGACTCTGATTCCTCGGTCCCTTATTTTCTGAGCCATCATCGGGGAAAGCGTTACGAGACTGTCGGCATTTCTCAAGATGAAGTTCTCCAGCCGAAGAAAAAGCCTGCGTCGAAGCCCTGATGTTGTTTTCTCTGCGGCGAAACCCCTGAGAGTGTGTACTACCGGTGTGTCATTAATGAAGCGCGGAATCATGGATGAGAACAGTCCGGGCTTAACAGAGTGAGTATTGACAACGTCTGGTTTGATCCTGCGAGTTATCGCTGCGGTCTCATATAGTGCCAAAGGATCCAATAATAGGCTGGGCCTGCGTCTGAGATACTTCAGCGGCACAATCTTTACATCATGATCCATAATACTTTTCATGAGAGATGGGTGAGTCTTGTTTTCCCTTCCTCCCATTGGAGCGTAGGATAGGAATACATCATGCCCCTTTCTCCTCATGCCGCAGGCGAGTTTTACAGCCGAAACGTGTGCTCCGCCCATATCCAGAGAAAGCACTGAATGGAGGATTCTCATTCCAGATGTCTCTTTGATCTGATAAGTCTAATCCTTTCTCTGAGGATCATGGGCCATTTTGATGGATTTGCGATCATGCTCACTGTCAGGAAGCACTCCTGAGAACAGAAACATCTGGAGCTGTAAATCTGCTTCCTGACATTAGAAGCTGCTTCGGACTGCCAGAGTCTGTGTAGATCACAGTCAAAATCCCGAAGATTTCCCATGGATACATCCATCAGTTCGCATGGCATGGTTTCACCATCGATGTAGATGACCCCTCCAAGAGCGCCGGCGGCACATCGCAGTGCAGGCTGCTCCTTCTCCATGTGTTCAAGGATTATCCTTCGCCGTGCCGCGTTCTTTGCGCTGAGCCATCGACCGGTTTCTCCTGAGCCGTGTCCCCCGTACTTTCCTCTTGCTATGCGGCTATTTATTAGATCGTTTGCCTGCTTGTAAGATGATGTTGACACATTAGCCGCGTACGGGTCCCGGGGATTGCCTCTTACGAAATTCACCTGCCATTCAACTTCGGGACAGATATCTTCCACCAACTCAGCTGTCTCCACCACAAAAGCCTCATTGTCTTTTGATACGGTGGTGATGATACCCATGTCGAACATTTGGTTCTCTTTCCTGATCTGCCTGAGCAGCTCAATTGTCTTGAGAGTTCTTTCGAATCCTCCTTTCACGCCTCTGATCAACTCATGTATTTCTCTGGGGCCATCAAGGGAGATACCCACTCTGAATGGTACATCAGGATTTCTTTTAAGAATATCTCTGACCTTTAGATGTATCATCTCAGACTCATATCCAGATGTGGGTATATCGAAGTGGCGAACCTTGGTGGTTCTGCAGAACATTCCCACAAGTTCGACTATGTCATCCCTGAGAAAGGCTTCTCCTCCTGTTAGTGAAAGGAAATTGACCGATCGTATCGACTGCGCCAGCTTCTTCATTTCATTGAAGCTTAAGCGTCTGTTCCTGTGATGAGTTGATTTCCACTCATCATGGAACCAGCAGTGGGAACAGTTCATCCAGCATTTGTCACTTACGAATAGAATGATGTATCTGGGTGTACCGGAAACATGAGCGAGGAAATTCATGTAGTTCACGGTTCAGGAATTCTTTCGAAATCTAGATATAGCAAGCTTGACCACGGTAAATGGTTCATAGAAGAAAGTCCTTAGAAACAGTCTTCTGGGTTCAACGATCCACCTGAAGAACCATTCCATCCGAATCCTTCTCACTATCTGAGGTGCCCTTGGTTTGCTGCCGGAAACAAAATCAAACAGACCTCCGACGTTCCAGATAAGATTGGCCCCTATACGATCCCGGTATTTCAGTGAGAAGCTCTCCTGTCGTGGAAAGCCCATTCCGACTATGAGTATATTAGGCCTGCAACTTCGGATTCTGCGGACTATTTTGTCTTCTTCATCTTCAGCGAAGTAACCGTCTCGGTATCCGCAGACCTCTATACCAGGATAGCTTTGTACCAGGGTTTCCGCCACCCTGGAGGTTACCGGTTTCCGTCCACCCAGAAGAAACAGAGTCATTCCCATCTCTGAAGCCCTTTTCATGACTCGGGGAAAAAGATCAGTACCATTCAGATCAGATTGCCAACCCTTTCCTGCAAGCCATATCCCGAGCTTCAGTCCTATGCCGTCCAGGAGGGAGGTTGCGTTATGCTTCAATCCCTCTATCAGTTCATCGTCTTTGATAAGGAAGTAGTAGTTTCTTGCATTTATATGAAGCACGATACTGGAACTTGTAGCACAGCTGGCACATTCAAGAAGCAGACTGGCAGCTTCGTCGAACGTTCCCGCTTTTAGATCAAGTGGATACACTGATATAGTTTTCATTAATCAGCTGCAGACTTTCCATGGGATCATAGAGTGATTTTACCTAATCAATCCAATTCACAATCATACAATGTATTAATTATAAGACAGGCAGTATTCAATGCAAGATCTTTAATATTTGCTGGCGTAATGACTCATTCACGTATTCCCCCAAAGACCTCTTAGAAATAGTGTGAGTTCACGAGGATGGGAGTTCTCAGGAACCTGTCTCAATTGGAAACATGTTTATATCTTCGCAGAAGAAGCTGCTTTGGAGTATACGGGATTGATCGAACATCGATAAAGGATCAAGTGAAGGACAGAAAACCACTCCATGGGATCATGCTACAGGCTGGGGACATTATCCTGGCTGCCGCTGCCGTGTTTCTCAGCTATTGCTTGAGTAGTTGCATGCTTGATGGATCAGTGATCGTCAACTCAGAGCATGAGTTTCTGTCCGTTCCAGGAAGCTATCTTCTCTATTTGCTTCTCATGACCTTCCTGCAGGTAATTGTACTTCATATTAATGGAGTATACAGAAGATCCTTCGGTTTACTTCGAATCGAGGAACTGGCCTGGATCCTAAAATCAACCACTACTTCAGTCATCATCATCCTGCTTCTTTCGTTCATCCCCGCTATACCTGAGCTTCCCAGTGTTATGATCATCATGATCCTTCCCTTATCCTTTATTATGCTAAGCACATGGCACAGATTCTATCGCCATTTCACAGAAAAAACCGGCCTCAGTACCAGTATTGAGGAATACTCGACACTTGAATCAGTACCTCCCTCCCTTACCGGCTATAAAAGGATCCTCAAGAGGATGATGGACTTGGTCCTCACGGTGCTACTGCTGCTGATGCTGTTCCCATTCTGTCTGATATGCTTAGTTCTGATTGTACTGGAATCCGGCTTACCTGTAGTCTATGTTCAGGCAAGACTGGGCAAGGATAACAAACCTTTTCACATGTTCAAGTTCAGATCAATGGAAAGATGTGCTCATCCTCGTAAAAAGATGATATCCTACCTCAACGAGGCATCGTTTCCCCTGTACAAGGTGCGAGGCGATCCCAGAACAACCCTTGTGGGAAGATTCATGCGAAGGTGGAGCCTGGACGAAATGCCACAGCTCATCAACGTCATCGCTGGAAGGATGAGTCTTGTAGGTCCCAGACCACCGCTACAGGATGAAGTGGAGGAGTACAGCAAATGTGCTATGAAGAGAATGAAAGTCCTTCCGGGGATGACCGGCGCTTGGCAGGTTTTGGGCCGAAGCGATTTGACCTTCTCCGAAATGATCGCTCTGGATCTCTATTATGTATACAATTGGTCCATATGGATCGATATGGTCATTATTCTTCTCACGCCTGAAGCCGTTCTCCTGGGCAGGGGTGCTTATTAATATTCCCGACTCTCTATAGTGGAACTATGTTCTGGATGCAAACCTAATCAGAAAAGTGATTCGGTATGTCAATATTGGTTAATAGTTTGCATGAGCAGGCAGTTAGCCGATGAAATTATCATTACGTTCATTTGAACTATGTATATAAAAAGGGCTGCTTCGTGAGTAGGTTAGGGGATTCTGGAAAATCCATTCTCCTATTCCTGAAGCACGTGCTTCTTTGATAAGAATATAGCTGTTCGTATAATGCCATCATGAGCACCGTGATTCCTCACTTGCTATTGCTTGGATTGGGCGCTTCCGTAAGCCCGGTGGCGATCATGCTTTTGATCTCTGTAATGCTGAAGAAGGTCCCCCGAAGGAACTCGTTATTGTTCATCCTTGGTTATACGGTGGCCCTGGTAGTCCTGGGGGTAGTCGTGGTTTACATATTCCATCTTGGAGGTGGTGGAGGAACACATAAAATCGACGGTTATATCGACCTGTCGCTGGGGGCAATCTGTTTTCTGGCGGTACCTTATAGCTTAAGAAAGAAAGACAAGAAAAGGACCTCCGGAGTTGAAAGTGGTTCAACTGCCTTCAGGTCTTTTTCTCTTGGTAGCATGGCACTGCTTCTTAATCCGTCAACTTACTTAATATTCATATCAGGGCTACACGTAATCAGCTTAGCCCATCTTGGTCGGCAGGATGACTTCCTGGCAATAGCTTTCCTGACGCTGGTCACCCTGGTGACGCTTCTAGTCCCCATTATCATATTCTTTGTTTTTCCCAAGAGGGCCGAAAAAGTGCTGGATTCCTTTAAAGCATGGTTAACGAAACACAAGCAAGTAATCGGGGCGGCTGTCTTGCTGGTCTTTGGAGCATATCTTCTGACAAAAGGGCTAAGGATACTCTTATAGCGTGGAAGGGCAGGATGCATTTCTTTCAGACGACTCAGAGAAGGCGGTAGTTATTATGGTTGAAACCCTACGTGGTATCCATATCTTTGCAGGATTATGTGAAGGATGTTTGGAGAACCTTTCTTCGGTAATGCAGCCTATGTCATTCAAGGCTGGTGAGGAGATTATAAAAGAAGGTGAAACCGGCAAGTCCATGTACATGATCGAAAGCGGAAGTGTGGAAGTGTTGAAGTGGAGTGGGGACAAGCAAATTATACTGGCCCAATTGGATAAAGAAGAATTTTTTGGGGAAATGGCACTGATTGATATTCAAAAACGGAGTGCCGGAGTCAAGGCGATAGTTGATACTGTATTATACGCATTGACTAATATGGATCTTTTACATTTGTTCGAACGGGACAAAAAATGTTATTGCATTATCATTCTAAATATTGCAAGGGACATTTCTCGCCGCTTACGGAAATTGGATGCAAAATACGCTGCCATTTCTTGTTAAACCTGAGCGTTGTTAAAACTGTAATGTAGTTAAAGCACTTGGTAAACTGGTTAAAAGGTATAAATTCAAGACCTGTTCTTGAGAGCTACGGATTATATCTGCTGATCGCTTCCCATGAACTCGAGTTTCTACTTGAAGCCGGGGTACGATTTGGAAGTGGTAAAGGTATTTGGAATCGATGCGTACAGGATGACAAGAGTATCTGTACAGTGAATTTACATTGGAGTAGAACAGGGAGCTAAGAAGCTGGAACGACTAGGCATAATAGTGTGAATCAAGCAAATCATTATGTCCTCAAAATTGTGTCATTGGTGTTTTCAGCGTTATAGAGAATAGGGACACAATCTGTGCGCCCATGTGCATGCCCTGATTTCAGAAACATGCTGGAATGATGCCCCGAAGATAGAGGTCGGTTAATCAGGCTTAAGAGGACAGGTACGTCCGGATGTGGAGTTGCATGACCATATCCTCAGTATTCTTATTGACGTCGGATGATTTTGGACAGTATGATCAGTTTTAGGAAGGAATCAGAGGTTTATTGGGACAAATATGCTGTTTCGGGAAAATTGCCGGAGCGGTTTAAAATCAAGATTCCTTTTGCTCAATGCATTTTACCCACAACCGACGATAATACAATTCAACGAAGGGGTGCTTCCATATGAAAAATACTCTCTGTTTGCTTCTGCTGGTATCTGTGATACAGGTTCTTTCCGCCGATCCGGTTGTTTACACGCTTGATAATGGTCTAACCGTAGTGCTTGAGGAAATGCATTACTCACCAACAGTAGCAGTGGTGACAAGGTACAATGTCGGCTCCAGGAATGAAACGGATGAGATATCTGGAATCAGCCATTTCGTTGAGCACATGCTATTCAACGGTACCCAGGATATACCAGGGATCAGGTTCTGGCAAATAACAAAGAAAAACGGTGGACAGGCAAACGGCTACACAGGCAATGATTTCACGACATACTACCTCTATTTCCCTGTGGCAGCCCTCGAGGAAGCTCTGCTTATAGAAAGCGACAGAATGCAGAACTGCCTCATGGATTCAGCCGGAATCGCTCAGGAAATCGGCGTTGTGATGGATGAATGGCGTCTATCCGAGGATTCACCTGATCGTGCGCTCTACTATGAGGCAAATTCTGTTTTTTACGGTGAGCATCCCTACAGACGAACTGTTCTGGGAACGAGTGAAGCCATAGCTGCATTCGACAGACAGAAAGTTACCGATTACTACAATACATGGTATCAGCCCTCAAACGCCACACTGACAATTGTCGGAGATTTCAACTCGGAAGATGTATTGGCACTTGTGGAGGAATACTTCGGAGGGATACCTTTCGCCGATATCCCTTCTCTCGGTATTGATGATAGAGAATCCTTTGCTGGTCCTTTCCGTCTGGAAGTGGATTTCCCTGCTGAAACCGATAGAGTTTCGTTCTATTTCGACGGATGCAGTATTGATGATCCTGATATGCCTGCCCTCTCTTTGATTGCATACTATCTGGGTCGCGGCAGAATTTCCTGGATGGAAAGAAACCTAGTTACACCGGGTATTGCTACGATGGCATGGGCTTCCGCTCCCGGCATGATAGATATATCCCCGTTCGCTGTATCGGTGTTTCCTGCTGAAGGAGTCTCTCCCGATAGCGTTATTGCTATTATAGAGGCTGAAATGTACAGCCTTACTGAAACACTTATCGATTCCGCCGAGTTGGATATAGTAAAGAATTATATTCAGGGTCGGGAAGTAATGAGTGAAAACACTCCGCTTGATCGGGCACTGGCTATGACCAACAACCAATCAACGTTGGGAGACCCTCTGGCATCCCAGAAACTGCGCGATGAAATTATGGTTCTGACACCGGAAGAGGTCAGGGCGGTTGCTGCGAAGTACTTCACTCCTGACAGGCTGATGGTTACCGTACTAAACGCCCAGGAGGGTTCAACTACCGCAAGACATGCCCCCACCGATGGCATCTCCGATATTGAAGTACCCGAAATTATCGATTGGGAAGGACTGAACCTCAGCTCTGAAGCTCTTATTGTTCCCGAATACTCTGTCTCCCATGGAACGCAGCGATTCGAGCTGGATAATGGACTTGTGCTTCTGGTGAAGGAAGACAGCAGCTTCCCAGTCATAGAGATGATGATAACCTTCCCAATGGGTGACAGAAGAGCAGAGCAGAATCTCTCCGGAATAAGTTCCCTTACCACGGAAGTGATGCTTCATGGAACCGAAGAACTCGATCAAACGGAATTTCATGCCAGGCTTGCTGAAAAAGGAAGCACAACATGGCTTATGCCCAACAACTCCTTCACAATAGGGAATGTATACGGACACAGTGATTACACTGATCTGTACTTCACTTCACTGTCCGATCTCCTCATGCGACCGGCTATGCGCAATGATGACTTCCTTAAGGTCAGAGATCGAATGATTGCTATGGCCATTTTGCAGAACGAGAATGTCTTCAACAGAGCATTCAGCAACATCGACGAAATTCTCCTTGAAGAAGGTGGAAGCCGAACGGCAGATAGTGCTACTCTCGCCAGTATCGACCTTGCCGATGTGGAATCGTGGCTGGAAACCTGCGTGAGACCTGACGGTACCGTGCTAGCAGTAGTTGGAGACATCTCACCCGAGAGAGCACTGGAACTGACAGAACAGTACTTCGGAGACTGGGATAACCCTTCAATGGCATTACCTGCTGCAGAGGAGTACATCTTCAACTCATGCCCCGGTGATACCGTCATTGAAACAATCGAAGGAAGGATACAGGTAGCAGCAATGCTCGCCTGCCCTGCCCCGGAAGTTCTATCACCCAACTACATTCCCTTCAATATAATGTGTCAGATTCTTGGTGGCGGAATCAGTTCCCGGATGGGATTGAATATCCGGGAAACCCAGGGACTTGCCTACGCTGTCGGATGCTGGGTTGACGGCCCGGCAGGTGGAACACCTACAGGAACAAGATTCCAGGCCTATTTCTCAACAGGTGCACCTATGCTGGAAAGAGCAATTGAAGCCGTTATTTATGAGTGTGACAGGATTGCAGTAAATGGTGTGGAGGAATCGGAACTCCTGTTACAGCAGTCCCGTTCGTTCGGGAGAAACGCCTTTGCATTTGATGAGTACGATTCCGTTGCGAGATTCCTTGTCACCCAGGAGACTCTAGGTCTGCCACTGGACCAGGATATTACTGATCTCGAAACAATTCTTGCCCTCAGGCCCGGCATGATCAGAGAAATGGCTGCAGAGTATTTCAAAGGAATATGGTTCATCTCCGTTGCAGGGGGAATTGACGAGCAGATGCAGCCACTGGAGTAAATCACCACGCTCTCAAAATAGCGCCGTTTGTGTCATTAGCGTCATAAAAAATGCGAATAGGAATGTTGCAATAGACGCATTCTGAACCCTCTTGAGGAAGATAGAATGTAAGAAGATAAGGAAGTCCCACCTATCTGCATGAAGATGTCCAGGTGTCCTTGACACACTGCCCTTGTATTAATAAGTTAGTGCTTACTTATAAAAGAGATGCAGGAGGAATGGACATCATGGAACATTCGAACCCAGCACCTAACAGGTCTCTGCAGAAGAAGCTGTTCCTGGGATTAACCTTGGTGATAGCGATTCTCACAGGCATACTCTACTGGCACGGCGTGAGCTGGTGGTACGCGCCGATCGCGTTGGTGGTCTCCATCGTGCTCGTGCACCTGGTGATTGCGGTCGGGTTAGTGGGGCTGGGGGTGCCTCTTATCCGCCTGCGAAACCGGCGACGTAAGGAGGACCATTCCAATCAGGGTGAGGTGATCACCAAGCCCGGACTATACGATTGGTTGGTTCGGATCATCCTACTCGGTCGAGAGAAGAAAGTGCGGGAAGGTTGGCTGGAACTCGCCGAGTTGAAGGCCGGTGACGCGGTGCTGGACGTCGGCTGCGGGACGGGGACCCTGCTCCTGGCAGCTGCCGGGCAGGTGGGCTCTACCGGCAGGTTCCGTGGTCTGGAAGCGTCCGTGGAGATGGTGGAATTCGCGCGATCCAAGGGGAGGACCCTCGACCTGGACATGAAGTTCACCATAGGTTCGGCGGAGGTGCTGCCCTACGACAACGATAGCTTCGACGTAGTGATGTGCACCCTGGTACTGCATCACCTGCCGATGGACATCCAGTCGACGGCTCTGCGGGAGATGAGTCGCGTCCTCCGTCCCGGCGGCCGTATAGTGGTAGTCGACATGTCCAACGAGCCGGGTATGCTTCGTCGTGGGTTATCCCTGATTCTGGTGCTCCATGGCAGTCAGGTCGGAAAGCTGGTGGACGTAGAAGTGGAACTGAAAGCGTGCGGCTTACACTGCGTGACTCAACACCCCGGCGGGAGCAACGCTCTTGTTGCAACGCTGGGCTATTCCCCGAAGCCATAGCCTCATGGGACGCAGGAAACTGATCGATGATGAAGCCCTGTTGGTGATTGCACGTGATGTGTTCATCGAGGAGGGATTCGGCGCGTCTACGCGCAGGATCGCGGATCTGGCAGGGATCTCGGAGGCTGCGATATACAAGCGCTATGCAACGAAAGCGGATCTGTTCTATTCCTCGTTGGTGCCGCCAACCCTGGATCTGGATGCAATCCTGGGGGCGGGGGATGAGTGCTTGGGAACCCTTGAACACTTGATGCAGGTCGCGTTCAGTATGCTGGAGTACTTCCGCGAGATCGTTCCGATCCTGAAACCACTTGCGAATCATCCGGAATTCAACTTCGAGGAATTCGCGAGACGGCATCCCGAGACGCCTCTGCATCGCCTGCGGATGGGATTGATTGAATTGCTCAGGGAACTCCAGGATCGCAGTGAGATCACCGACCTGCCGACGGAACCGGTGGCGATGACTCTCTTCGCGTCCATGTACAGTCTTGCGACTCTCGAGCTACTGGGCGCGCACGGCGGCAGATTTGAGGATAAGCTGATAAAGGGTATGGTGGAGACGCTATGGCGCGGGATCAAACCGTAAGAAACGGGCGTGCGGCACCGGTGATCTGGTCCTTGGCGGCGGCGGCACTGTTCGGGGCTTCGACACCTGCATCGAAAGTACTGCTGGACGGGATGGGACCGCTGGCCCTGGCAGGGCTTCTCTATCTCGGAGCGGCCGTGGCGGTGCTGCCCTCCGCGCTCCGGAGTGGTCTGCCCGGGCGGGGGCGGTTGCGCCCGAACCTGCGCAAGCTTGCAGGAGCCGTCCTGTTCGGGGGGATCCTCGGCCCGGTGCTACTGTTGGTCGGGCTGTCCCGAGCGCCGGCGGCTTCGATCGCCCTTTGGCTGAACCTGGAGACGGTGGCGACAGCCATCCTCGGGTGGCTTTTCTTCCGTGAACACCTGGGGAGGTGGACCTGGATCGCGGTCGTGCTGACTGTGGCGGCCGGTGTGGCACTCGCATCGCCTTCCGGTTTCGAGTTCGCACCCGCTGCCGGATTGGTGGGACTGGCCTGTATCTGCTGGGGGCTGGACAACA
Source organism: Candidatus Aegiribacteria sp. (assembly GCA_023138735.1). Lineage (GTDB taxonomy): Bacteria > Fermentibacterota > Fermentibacteria > Fermentibacterales > JCC-6 > Aegiribacteria. The sequence continues at coordinate 96,598 of JAGLOY010000013.1, forward strand.
ACCTTACGTCACTGATCGATGGATTTACACCGGCGCAGACGACCCTGGTGAAAGGTCTCTGCGCCGGCGTCGTAAATCTCGGGCTTGCCCTATTCCTCGAGAGCAGCGACTTTTCAGTGGGAACGGTGTTTGGAGCGCTGACCGTCGGAGGCTTTGGGTACGGCCTTTCGATCGTGCTCTACATCAGAGGCGCGCAGCACCTCGGCGCAACGCGCTCACAGATCCTGTTCTCGACGGCACCGTTCCTGGGAGGCCTGTTCGCCTGGACTTTCCTGCGTGAGCAGGTAATGCCCTCGCAGCTCATCGCAATTGCGGTGATGTTACCAGCGCTCTGGATCCTGCTCCGCACGAAGCATGAGCACGAACACGCTCACGTGTCTCGGAACCATACGCATAGCCACTGTCATGATGATGGTCATCATAAGCACATGTACGAGGGGCATTCCACCGCGCGAAGACACACACATGAGCACACACATGAACCAGACGTCCACTCACATGCACACGACCCTGATCTCCACCATCGTCATGCCCATTCATGATTGCGAGCAACATCGTCTAGACAGAACCCATACTCTCAAGGAGCAGTAGTAAGAACCTGAAATCTACGATTGACCTCGCCACGATGTTTTGATGAGAGATAGAAACAGAAGTACTATCATTCAAGAACTACAGATCCTCCTGTATCATGCCTAGGTTCCATAACTGCATTATTATGATATTGTTTGAATCAATTGTGAGTGTCAATGAAATACATACACTGATTGATATGACTTTGTCTGTCAGGTTTGCTAATGCTGAACCACATAACAGAGAAAATCGCCGGAATCACTTCCAGCGGTTCTCTCAAATTGGTAGCGGGGACGGTATTTGGAGTCGATGCGAACCATATTCCCCTTATTACTTCACATTGGGCTTACATACCAGCAAAACAGGGAGCTAGAATGATGAAGAGAAGAGGAATAGTGCAATAAACGCACTTGATACTTGTAGAGAGACACTAACAGTGTCGTGTCAGTTGCAGGTATTGACGTTTGATATCTTCTGATATAAGATAAGATATATGATATGGAGGTAAGATCTTGTATTACAAAAGAAGAATATATCTAAAACGAATCGAACCCTTCATCAACGCTCCGTTGATAAAAGTGATCACAGGCATGAGGCGTGTGGGAAAGAGCGTATTCCTCAAGCAAGTAACTGATCTTATCCAGGCACGCGGCGGAAACCCCCTGTACCTGAACATGGAGCTGATCGAAAATCACCGTTTCAGGGAGATGGATGTCCTCTATCGCTACATCAGAGAGTTCCCTGACCTGTCGGCCCTTCTCATAGATGAGGTGCAGGATATCAAGGGATGGGAGGAGCTTGTCGCATCCCTACTCGCCAAAGGCGGAATAGACATCTATATCTCGGGTTCGAATGCCGGAATGCTCGCTTCCGAGCTTGCATCTTCTATATCCGGGAGGTACGTTGAGCTGCATATCTATCCACTTGGCCTGGCGGAATTTGTGCAGTTCCGCGGAGAGGACTCGGGATCTCTCCCGGAGGAATTCGGGCTCTTCCTCCGGCTGGGTGGTATGCCGGGGATTCATTCCATGCAGCTCACGACAGAAGTGGTCTACCAGTATCTCGGCTCTGTAATGGACACCGTGATCCTCAATGATGTAATAATGAGGAACAGTATCCGCAGCATACCGCTGCTGGAATCCGTGTTTTCGTTCCTGGCGGACAATGTGGGCTCGCTACACTCGGGGAAGAGTATCGCTGATTACATGAGATCCCACGGCAGGAACACAACGGCAGGTACAGTCATAGACTACATCCGAAATCTGGCTGACGCCTACGCGATCTACAATTTGAAAAGATTCGATATTCGGGGAA
>JAGLOY010000130.1 GCA_023138735.1 Candidatus Aegiribacteria sp.
GATGTAAGTGTTGAGAATACTTCGAAGATCGATTCAAATGAATCTCCTCCCGTACAGGCTACAATAGCCGGCAAAAGCTTCAGGGACAGGATCAGTGCAAATAAAGTCAGTACCCCGAGCAGCATGATGCCCCAAAGAGGTATGGAAAGGAGTGAAGCGGCAACAGGGCCGACAACAGGGATCCTGGATATCAAACCGGTCAGGGCGCCAGCGCCGTAAATGAGGAGGAGCGTCACGACAAGCATGATGGGAATTGAGATCAGGGGAACTGCATGTCCTTTTGCGAAAGCAGTCGCGTCGGAAGTTGAAAAGAATTCGTCTCCCCGAAGCTGCTGGAACGTCATTTTCGATACCATTAACGATCCGCGCATAAGCACATAGATTATCAGCACAACACCGACAATCAGAATAATGACAGGTACGGGATCCATCCAGAAGAGGGATCCGGGGAGAGGAAGAAGGCGGCTCTGAGTCCATTTGGCTGCAAGATCACAACCGGCAGCGAAAAAACCCAGGTAAACGAAGAAGTCCCAAATGACCCAGGAGAGAACAAGTGTTTTAAAGAATATCCAGATCTTCCTCGCACTGAAACCGTACCTCGTGCACGCAGGAATATCTTTAACAGTGAAAGTCAGTTTTTCAGGCACATCAGCTCCCTCCGGTAAACAAGCTTTTCATCTTTGAACAATACTATCTGCCGTCCTTTTTCGGTAGGCCAGAGTGAGTCCGGTAACGCGGAGAGCTCCCGAGTCCAGCAGCACTCCAGCAGCGCTGTCAATGGTGCTGCAGGTTGTTGCCACATCATCCACAAGCCAGATATCCACTCCATCCGGTACTCTGCATCGACCCTTCATTTGAAAGATACCTGCGACGTTCTGTCTTCTCTGAGAAGGAGACAGACCCACTTGCGAGGGACCATCATCCTTTTTAAGGATATCAAGGCTCCTGCAACCGGACATTGACGCCAGTTTTGCAGTGATCAGAGCAGCCTGATTGTAACCACGCTCCCTTTTTCTTTTTCTTCCTGCCGGGACAGGCACAAGGATATCACCCGGATCTGGCAGCCTAATCGAATACTGCATAATCATACCAGCAGCTGCCTTGGCCAGGTGCTTCTCACCGTTGAATTTCAGCCTTACCACAATCTCTCCGGGGACTCCCGCGTACATAACTGCTGAATAAACAGGAACACCGGCGACTCCGGTTTCCAGATGATCGGAAGGATTACTGAAAGAAGAACCAGTGCTGCTCCAGTGAATCTCACTGCATCGGTCTAATCGGAGCTCACACCAGGGGCATAGAAGTTGACTTCCATCCAGTCTGGAGCCGCATGCCGGGCAGACTTTCCTCAGGAAGAGGCTGAGGATATTCTTCGATATCGAAGATATAGCCATACACCAAGCAGAATTGAGGAAACAAGCATGAGAAGGCTGATAAACTGGTTATCTGTTATCCCTGACCTGCCTGCAATGGAACTGAACCCGAAAAGCAGATTCGGCTCATGATCAAAATACCTGAACTCCTCTAAACCAAACCTGGTAACCCCATATAATCCTGTGAAGAAAGCAAATATGAAACCTGGAAAATGCTTTCTTCGGTCTGCCCAGAGCAGGATGATTATCATGAACAGCCCAGCCAGCGAGCTGTAGAGTTGAGTAGGATGAATAAGAGCACCAGGTGTAATGCCGGTACCTGAGTAAGGCATGGCAAAATTGGGGAAAGTAACCCCAAGGAAACATGATGTTTCAGAACCGAAACAGCAGCCGTTGAAGAAACATCCTATTCTTGTTACGAGGATTCCCAGCGCAAATGATGGAATCACAGCATCAGAAAGTTCCCATACGGGGAGTTTTTTTCTCCAGACGGTGTAGAACCCGACCGCTACCGCAAGAATGACGCCTCCAAGCATACTCAAGCCGTAGAGACCCTTCCATATGGCAATCACATCAAGCCAGTTTCCCTCAAATTCCGCAACATGTGTAAAGACATAGAAAAGGCGTGACCCTACAATCGCCGCTATCATTAAACGAATTCCGAGATCGTACACATCATTTTTCTGTACGCCTGCAGCCTCTCCTCTTCTGGCGGCCAGCCAGAGTCCGAGAACAAAGGAGATGGCAAGCGCAAGTCCGTATGTATTTACAGGAAGGGAACCGATTTTGAACAGTATAGGATGCATTAAGGGAACCTCCATGGTAGTTCTTCAGCGATAGGAGAATCTAAACTCATATCGTGAGCCTGTCACCTCAAGAGCTTCCAGTAACCCATGGGAATTCTCATGCTTCAGCATGTATATGATCACTTATTGTGTAATATGAACACCCATTGACCAGGTTAGAAGACAAACACATTTTCAGATATGAAATCCTTTCTGAGTTAAGAAGAGTCTATATTATTATTCGGAGGTTAGATAATGTTCGAAGAGAGTGCGCGGTGGTATGACGCACTGTACAGTTTCAAAGACTATGCACGAGAGTCTGGCGAGATAATCTCAATGTTGAAGCAAGTGCATTGCAAGGCCAGCACCGTCTTGGATGTTGCTTGCGGTACCGCAGAGCATGACAAGTACCTGGCAGAAGAGTACAGCGTAGACGGATTGGACATCAACGCGGATATCGCCTCAACGAAGAACCCACATGGAGAGTATTTCTGCGCGGACATGACGGATTTTACCTTGGCGAAGACCTACGACATTGTTCTCTGTCTCTTCAGTTCCATCGGATATGTGAAGAAGATCGACAGCCTCATAGAAGCATTCCGCTGTTTCGGGAGACACCTGAACACAGACGGAATCATCGTTGTAGAGCCTTGGTTTACTCCCGATGAATGGAACCCCGACTGCCATGTTCATCTCCTTACGGCAGAAACGTCAGAAGGCAAGATATGTCGAATGAACATCAGTGAACAAGAAGGTTCACTCGCGGTCGTCAACTTTCATTACCTGGTCGGCACGAGTGCTGGAGTCAAACACTTCACAGAGCGTCATGACTCGAAAGATAATGGAGAGTGCTTTGATCTCTTTTAGCCAGTATTATCGAAAATTTCTTTGCATCGATGATGAAAGATTGAAAACAGGTCGCTGTGTATTTCCATGCAAGAGGAGATCCAAACCGCTTGCATTCTTCTATATACATCATCTGATCTGCACAAGGATTGATGAAGATATAGCATTCTCCATATCTCCAGAGCTTGCCCCAGCATTTGAAATTCAATGCAAAAACCTTACAGAAAAGGGTGTGAACGAGAATGCACTTAGAATTATTGATGATATCTTTTTTGAATTTCTTCCAACATTGCTCTACAGCACCAGGTCGATGTCAAGAATGACAATAGAAGAGAAAGAATTAGTAAAGAAGGAAACTAACCTTCAAATTAGTACTTTGTCTGAAGCAGACAAAACCAAATACACTTTCCTCTGCAAGAATGCAGGATAGAAAAGGAAAGATTACCTATGGAACGCAAGAGTAGAAACAGTGCGAGCTGGAAGATATTTCTGTGTTATAGAAAATGATACCATTGTTTCCTCATCGTTTATATCGGATATTAATCATCGAGGAGCAAATATTGTTGTCAGCACTTCTCCGGAATCAAGAAATAAGGGATACGGCAAGGCAGTTGTCAGACACGCCGCCGAATGGTGTTTCTTGCATGGCTATCGACCGATTCATCTGGTCGATGTTAAGAACGTTCCATCGGTAAGGCTTGCTGAAAGTTTAGGGTTCAAGAATATGTCACGTGAAATTGTTGTATCTTCATATAGAAAATGAACTTTTAACAATCAAATGCAGTAGAACAGCTGCCTGTGACACCCCTAATCAGCTTAACACTGTCTACTGATTTGAAACGTTGTGCAACAGGTGAAATAGAACTAATAGCCGGAAGGAGCAGAAAATGATCAGAGGTAAACGTGTTTTACTTCGTCCGATGAAAAAAGAAGATATTGCTGTACAACACGATTTCAACCAAGATATTACAATTCAGGTTCTGAATGGAAGTTTTCCACACGTATCTCCTCTGGAAAGAGCCCAGGAATTTTATGAGAATTGCACAAAGCGAGATGAATATTCAGAGACCTTTGCCATAGAAGTTGATGGGAAATACATAGGCTTCTGTTCACTAAGATGGGGGAAAAATTATCCCGGAAGTTATCACCTTGGAATCCTTATAGGCAACCGTGATCTCTGGGGAAAAGGATATGGCAGAGAGGCTGTACACCTCCTGTTGCGCCATTGTTTTCATTACTATGGAGCAAGAAGAATTGGTCTGATTACTAATGCAAAGAATGAAAGAGCGATTGGATGCTTCTTAGCGTGTGGGTTTATAGAAGAAGGTCGTATGAGAAAAATCAAGTGGATTGATGGTGAATATACAGATATGGTACAAATGGGAATGCTACGCGAAGAGTGGGATATAATTCAATCACAGGAATGAATAAACGGAATCAGAAAGATTAGCCCTGCACAACAATCAAATACAGCCGAGCTGCGCTGTGAGTTAGTAGCTTACATTCTCGCAGCCTGCTGATTTAGAATGTTAGACGGGAATGAATGATATCAAAACAGTATATTTCTCACATTGAACTCAGAAGAGATAAGATCCCTTCCTTATATGAGTATCCCTTCTGTCTTAACTCTGTTAAACATCTAGACAAGCTTGAACTGCATCCATCAGTTACTTTCTTTGTTGGAGAAAACGGTACAGGAAAGTCTACTCTCCTAGAAGCAATTGCTGTTGCATGGGGATTTAATCCCGAAGGTGGATCAAAGAACTTTCATTTTGGCACGCGTCCATCACATTCCATACTCCACGAGTATATCCGTCTTATCAAAGGAGTTATACACCCCAAAGACGGCTACTTCCTTCGCGCTGAGAGCTTTTTCAATGTTGCCACTGATATTGAAAAGATGGACGAAGAGTCCGGTGGTCTAGGTAAACCCATTGCTGATTCATACGGTGACCGGTCTCTACACGAACAGTCACACGGAGAATCGTTCTTATCTCTTTTGACTGAACGTTTAAGCGGCAATGGTCTATACATTATGGATGAACCGGAAGCTGCCTTATCTCCCAGTAGACAGATGGCTGTATTATCGCGAATACATGATCTTGTGAAGAAGGAGTCGCAGTTTATCATTGCTACTCATTCCCCAATCATAATGGCCTATCCGAACTCAATAATTTATCAATTATCCGGCACGGGAATGGATGTTGTTGAGTATACAGAAACAGAGAACTTTGCTGTAACAAAGAGTTTTATGGCTAATCATAATAGGATGCTAGATGTTTTGTTGGAAGATTGATCGTCTAACAACAGAATTAACCTGACACAAACGCTTGTGAGCAGGCTTTGCTGGCACTTGTGCAGGTTATTCAGGATGTTCGCTTTTAAAAAGGATTTACCCATCTGCGTTGCATAATGTTGCACTATGATATATATTTGCAATGCAAAAGAGGAGGCAATACTATGGCAACAGCTGTGCGGATTTCTGATAAGCTTATGAGAGAGGCTAAGTTGATGAGTTCAGTCGACAGTCGATCTGCAACCGGTCAGATCGAACATTGGGCTAGGATTGGGAAATGTGCAGAGGAAAACCCAAATCTTACTTACAGTCTGATTAAGGACATTCTGATTGGCCTTGAGGAATTGGAAAACGATGATTCCCTTGAGTATAAGTTCGGATAGCACTCTATGAGGGTCGTCCAATCCTGGTCATTCGCGAAGAGAGTCAAGCGATTTCGGAAACAGGAAAAACAAGTTCTTGATCGGCAAATTCATGTTATCTTGAATAATCCGGAAATCGGTCAGGAGAAACGTGGTGAGCTGCGAGGAGTCTTCGTACATAAATTCAAAATACATTCTACTCAATACCTTCTTGCCTACAGAATCAAAGGAAACGAGATTCTGGAACTCATCATGATCGGACCTCATGAAAATTACTACAGGGATCTGTCAAAGTATACCAAGTACAGTAAATGACGAGCGAGTAATCGAATCGAGCTGACTTGAATTGCTTGTATAATGGTATTACAGCAGCTCATTCGAAGCATTATCTCATAGAAAGGTTGACGTATAACGTTATACGTTATAGATTCGTTATATGATACAGAGCTTCAAATGTAAGGAAACCGAAAAGCTATTCAACAGGGAGTACTCGAGAAAGCTGCCCTCTTCGATCCAAAGGGTTGCTTTCAGGAAGCTGAGGATGCTTCATAGGAGTTCGAGTGTTGAAGATTTTAGAGTACCTCCAGAAAATAGACTTGAGATGCTCGGAGGAAAACGGAAGGGACAGCACAGTATTAGGATCAACGAACAATGGCGGATTTGTTTCATCTGGAAACAAGGTGATG
>JAGLOY010000131.1 GCA_023138735.1 Candidatus Aegiribacteria sp.
CTTGTAGCAAATCTTGCTGCCGAAGAGATGGTTGCCGGTGAGCATAGCCTTGTATGGGAATTGGAAGACGCGAATGGAGAAGCTGTTCCATCAGGAGTTTACCATGTAAGGGTTTCAACTGACAACTGGACAGATACGATAAGCCTGGTGGTTGCCAGATAGACACCGAAACGTATTCATTTGCAGTATCTATTCAATCACTGAGACAGTATTGTCATAGTTGTTAACCACATAAACGAATTCCCCTGATGGAATCGAACAGATACTCGATGGGCAAGCACCGACATCAAGTACCATCGCTTCCTTGTTATCCGAGGTGAGAACCAGGGATACTGTGTTATCCGTACTGTTTGCAACGTACACACAATTCCCCGTAGGATATGAACAGTTACCCAGTGGATTTCCCCCTACGCTTACTGTTGCCACCACTGTATTATCAAATGTGCGTAAAACCGAAGTAACATCGTTGGAGATATTCGATATATAGACATATTCACCCGATGGTAATGCGCAGATACCTGTCGGGGGTGAATTCATATCCACTGTATTCACAACAGAATTGTCTGAAGTACGGATTACTGAAACGCTATTGGAGTAGTTGTTCGTAACATATACGTACTCACCTGAGGGAAGCGAACAGATCTGATACGGATTTGTACCTACCTCTACGATTGCTACAACAGAGTTATCGGAAGTACGAATAACGTAGACGTTGTTATCGTAACGATTTGTGACGTACACGTAACCACCTGATGGGAGGGTGCATATTCCAAGCGGTCTGCTGCCCACTTCTACCGTCGTAACAACAGTGTTATCAGATGTTCGGATAACCGAAACGTCATCGGAACCCCAGTTTGTCACATATACGTATTCTCCTGAGGGAAGAGCACAAATACCATAGGGAGTATCTCCAACAGTGACCGCAGCAGTGACCGAGTTATCGGATGTGCGGATAATGGATACGCTATTATCACCGGAGTTCGTCACATATACGAAATCGCTGGTAGGAAGTGAACAGATACCCCACGGATTAGAACCCACATCCAACGTCTCTGTAACGATGTAAGGTATGTATGACATAGTATTTACTGTGACCTCGTTGCTCCAGCTCGATAGAAGCTCTGTGGTTGTTGTTCTGATTGCATAGTAGTAGCAAGTTGATAAGGGGTTTACATATATATCAGTGTAAGTTGTATCCCCTGGCGAGGAAAAATTGCGTATCACTTCGGCGAGAGTGGAATCATTCTCAATATCCGGTGTAATTGATCTATACAGTCTGTAGGATTCGAAGCTCGGATCTGAACATTTTGTCCAGGACAGATCAACTTCGTACCAGGCAACAACCTCTACCGAAAGTACAGATGGTGCTGGTGCAACCGCTGCAAGTAACGACTCTTCATTGCTCCACACACCTTTACCGTCGTCTCCAGTGGTTTTGAGAGCGTAGTAATACTCCGTTCCCCAGGTAACACCATCATCAACAAATATTGATGTATTGACCAAAGTGAATTCACCAAGGATCACAGCGGAGGATGGATCAGAGGAAATATCGGCATTCTCCGACCTGTATAGTACATAGCTGTTGAAATTCTGATCGCAACAGATAGTCCAGAAAACCGTTACAGTGCAGGTAATTTTGGATTCTGTTGAACTCACTGATGCCGAAACATCTTCTGAAAGAGTTGCCCTGGCAGCATTTGATGAGTTCTTGCAGTTATGGCCCGTGAAATTTACAGATAGTATAGAGGGAGTGAGATCTGAGCCTGAAGGACCTGTACTGTTTCCACAGGCAAAGAGGAAAGCAACTGTTACACTGAGAAATATGATCAGTATTGTTCTCATAATACATTCCTGCGCGGAGAATTCAATAATTGTACATTATTAACAATTACAGTAAATCCTGAAGGTGTCAACCGAAAAGACGGTCCGTGCCAAATACTATGATCTGAAATACCATCAAGGGATCCAGCAAAGTTAATCCTGTATGCTATGAACGTTTCTGCCTTGACATTCCATGCTGTCTCGGTATCATTTTAACAGGAGGCATTCAGGTTAGTATCTATGATGGAATAACCGAGAAATCGGATTGATTATGAAAACTATCATACTCTGTGTTGTTATTGTTTCAGTAGCCGGCGCAGGTGAAATGACTGTTTCTATACCGATTGACACTTCTGCGATTAACTTTTCAGAAGCTGGCATTTACACCAGAATAACCGGTACCGGAATGCGGCTTACAAGTGTGATTGGTGCGCCGAGTCTTCCTGCTTACTCCGAGACAATTGCATTGCCTGCCGGCTGCCTGGCTACAGTAATTGAGATCGCCTATACGCGATACAATACCGCGCAGGGAATGTATAATATCCTGCCAAACCAGACACCGCTTGCGTTTTCTGATGAATGGAATGGGATTCCTGATGAGCCGGATCCTGATATATACAATTCCAGCTCTTTCTATCCTTTGAATCCTCTTGAATTCGCTGGTTCCAGTGTAATTCTGGGCATCCCTGTTGCATATGTAAGTGTATTTCCAGTTAGATGGAATCCAGCAAGCAGAACAATTGAAATCCTTACTGATCTTACAGTGAGAGTTACTTATGAGAGTAGTCCTGAGGCATCCACAGTATTAAGGAGAAGCCTTCAGAGTGAGTTTCGTTCACAGGAGATAGTCAGAAACACAGTTGTGAATCCTGATGGAGTATCCTGTTCTGGCGCTTCAATAGTTAATTCTAAGGATCTTTCATTCGGTGAGTACGTTATTATCGCCACAACCGAATACGAAAAATACGCACAGGAACTTGCTGACTGGAAAACTTCAAAAGGAGTACCAACTAACGTATACACTACAGACTGGATAGGAAACCAGTACAGCTTCTACGACATGCCCCAGGATATCCGCGCATTTCTCACTGATTGCCGTGATGAGGGAGTTGAATACGTTCTCATTTATGGAGATGATGATGTAATAGCAGGGAGGGATGTAACGCTAACAACCGATAAGTATTCAGAATCCCCACCTGTTGATCTTTACTGGTCTGATATCAATGACATTCTTCCTGGACTCGATATGTGGGACAGCAATGGCAATCATATATGGGGTCAATATCGAATAGACCAGGTTGATTACCATCCGGATCTCTGGGTCGGAAGAGCAAGCGTCAACACAGCAAACGAGTGCACAATATTCAATGAAAAAGTGTACATTTACGAAGGAGTCTCCTCTACAGACTATTTTGAGAACTCAGAAATCGAGGAGAGGATAGGGTACACGACTGAAAAGCTGTGGTCTGAGTGTTACGGCTGTGCCGGCGCAGAGCTCATATCCGTGTTCGTTCCATCTGAATGGGAAGAGGAGAAGTGCTATGAGTATTACGGTACTAACAGTATCTCGATTACCAGTAACATGATTAATAGCGGTCCACACCATATCTACCAAGCAGGTCATGGTGATCCATGGTGTTTTTCCCTTCCAGATGGCTACTATATGGTTTCAGATATCATGGCTCAGACCAATATTTCCAATGGTGGGTTACCAGCTATATTTAACGGCATCGCATGTAATATTGGAGCTCTTGATTACGTTACCGACTGCATGGCGGATGCCTGGAACAACTCACCTGAGGGTGGTGGTTTCGGCGCATTCAATGCAAGGTCTGGGTGGGGTAATATCCTCAACCCAGGTTATGGAGCAAGTGAGATTCTCTGCAGGTACTTCTATGATGTAATGTGGAATGATGATCTTTATAATCTTGGTGTAGCCCATGCAATGGGAAGCGATGAGATGAGTCCCCCGGATAATGTAGTACAGGCCTGGTGTATCAAAGAATACAACCTCTTTGGAGATCCGGAGCTGCCCATGTGGTTTGTCGAGGCATCCGATCTTGACGCTTCGCATATCACAACTATTTCCGGAGCGACAAATGTGACTGTTTCTGTCACTTCGGGAGGATCCGCTGTAGACGGAGCCAGGATCTGCCTTCAGAAGGGTGACTGGCAGACTGGTGAAATTTATG
>JAGLOY010000132.1 GCA_023138735.1 Candidatus Aegiribacteria sp.
GCTTCATCCGGATTCGGTAAGGAACATCTTAACGCAGGTAACAAGGAATGGGGAGCCCTGATGCAGGACGACCTTACAGATGCAGTTAACTGGGCTATCGACCAGGGCATCGCGGATCCTGACAGGGTTGTCATAATGGGAGGATCCTATGGAGGTTACGCAACGCTTGCCGGAGTAACGTTCACTCCTGACCTCTATTGCGCAGGAGTGGATTTCTTCGGACCTTCCAATCTCATAACCTTCAGGGAAACCGTTCCGCCGTACTGGAAACCTATGGGCGCTATCATGGATATCAGAGTAGGTGACATGGACGAGGATTCACTTATGCTTGAAGAGCGTTCACCGCTTAATTACGTTGAAGATATCAGAGTTCCAATGCTGATAGTTCAGGGCGTAAACGACCCAAGGGTAGTACAAGCTGAATCCGATCAGATGGTTGCAGCTCTGAGAGAGAACGGCAACGAAGTTTATTACGTGCTTTACGATAACGAGGGTCATGGTTTCGCCATTGAGGCCAACAGGCTTGAATTCGCAGGCAGGGTTGAGGAATTCCTCTACAACCATGTACCCGGAGTTGAATGCCAGTTGTTCGAGGAGATACCAAATTCCACTGCCATTGTCAGGTAGAGGATAGTCAGTATAGAAGTGAGCCGGGGGTATTCACGCCTCCGGCTCTTCTTTCAGGAAGTATCTATCAGTACGCTCTTGCAAGAATCACTTTAGTATTCGTTTCTCTGCCGGTCATGAAGCACTTTCCAGAACCTTCCGGCTGCTCGAGGGGGATGCATCTCACGGTTGCTTTTGTTTCCCGCTGAAGCCTTGCTTCATCTTCAGTGTTACCATCCCACCATACATTGTAGAAACCAGGCTTGTTAACTATGGCTTCTCGGAAGTCATCCAGATTCTCAACAGTATAGGTTCTGGAATCCCGCTTCTGGATCGCCTCGTCAAGCATCTCACTCTGTATTCTCTCTAGAATTCCCCGAATGCTGTCCACGATGGAATCAAGGGAAATCGTGAACTTGTTTTCTCTGCCCGGTCTGTTCCTCTGGCTGGCCATCACATGCCCTTCTTCCAGGTCACGCGGTCCGATCTCAAGCCTCAGAGGAACTCCACGAACTTCCCAGTAATTGAATTTGAAACCGGGACTCATACCATCGCGATCATCCACTTCAACCCGAACACCTTTTTTATCCAGGTCATCCCTGATATGCTCAACAACGGTCATTACCTCAGCCCTTGCCGAGTCATCCCTGGCTATCGGGACGATAACAACCTGAACCGGTGCAAGCGCTGGCGGCAGGCGCAGACCATTCTCATCACCATGAGCCATGATAACAGCGCCGACCAGCCTCGTGGATACGCCCCAGCTGGTCTGGTGTACGAACTGCTGTTCGTTGTTGCTGTCAAGGTACATTGTTTCGAACACCCTGGCGAAATTGGTTCCCAGATAATGGCTGGTTCCGCTCTGCAGAGCCCAGCCGTTACCCATCATAGCTTCTATCGTGTAGCTGTCCACAGCTCCGGCGAATTTCTCCCGCTCCGTCTTCCTTCCGGGTATTACAGGGATAGCTGCCACGTTCTTCGCGAAATCCGCGTATACGTTCAGCATTCGCAGGGTTTCCTCTCTGGCCTCCTTCTCACTCGCGTGAGCAGTGTGCCCCTCCTGCCAGAGGAATTCAGTGGTTCTGAGGAACGCTCTGGGTCGCATTTCCCATCGAACTACATTAGCCCACTGATTAAGCAGCATGGGCAGATCTCTGTAACTGTTAATCCACTTGGAGAACATGTGGTTAATAATCGTTTCTGAAGTAGGCCTTACAACCAGGGGTTCTTCAAGTACCTTACCTCCCGCCTGAGTGACTATGGCAAGTTCAGGGGCAAACCCTTCAACATGCTCGGCTTCCCTTTTTATGAAACTCTCGGGTATGAACAGAGGGAAGTAAGCGTTCTTATGTCCGGTTTTCTTGAAGCTTGCATCCAGGCTTGCCTGTATATTCTCCCAGATCGAGTATCCGTATGGGCGGATTACCATGCACCCCCGAACTGGAGCGGAGTCAGCGAGCTCAGCGGCGCGGATAACATCCTGGTACCATCTTGCATAATCCTTTTCAGGATTTGTAATGTTCTTTGCCATTTATTCAGTACTTCCTGTCAGTGTGTTTGTTTAGATTTCGCATGGAGAAAACTAATTGAGATTCGCAGATACTCCAAGAGCATAATTGACACGTGAAGCGTAGAGTATTAACTTTTTACTGTAGGGGGCCATTTGCTGAGAGTGCCAAAGACAAGCAATGAAGGCCACGCCCTGATGCCCTGCTGATGCGTGACCTGCTAAATCAGGTAGACTGAAGCTGCAACAGGCCGTAGTAAGACCTTTAGCCCTGTTTAAGAGACATTCTTCAGGGATATGGTCCCCACATCCTTATCAATTGAATCTGCATCGTACGGAAGGTATAATATTGTTTTCGTTCAGGACGATATACTCTTCTGTGAAAGACAGAAATTACCGTTTAATACTCATCTTTTTTTCAGTATACACTGCGATCATGCTGATAGTTCCCCTTTCAAGGCTTGTACCCAGGGTTCCTGTTCCTCTCATGTCTTTCCTGCTGTGTTACTATCTTTACAGATTGAAGGGCCTTCCGAGAGTTTTTAGACCCTGGTTGTTCTACCCGCTGCTCGTGATTTCATACTGGCAGCTGCAGTTCGTTGTTTCCTCTCATTTTCAGGAATTCCATGGCGCTTCAATCATCGCCCTTGAAAGGAGTCTTTTCGGGCAATTGCCTGTAGTATGGCTTCAGGAACATCTGTATCGGGGTTCAATAGCATGGTTCGATTACATCTTCGCCGTTTTCCATTCATCGCTGTTTTTCATTCCGATAGCGTTCCCGCTGCTTCTTCTTCTCAGAAAGGGAGTGGAAAGGATGAAAAGGGCAACCGTTGCAATAGCCCTGATCACCCTTGCAGGATATGCTACCTATGTTCTGTTTCCTCTTACACCGCCCTGGATGGCTTCTCTTGAGAATATGATACCCCATGTTGAAAGAATAACCCTCCGTGCACTGGGAGAACTTGCACCCGGAGGAATAATCTCTTCATTCAGCCCCAGCCCAAGGGGAGCGATGCCCTCGCTTCACGCTGGTGTACCGATACTGGTACTGATGATAGCCTTCCGGGAGTTTCGCTGGAAAGCCTGGTGGTTCACAATTATAGTGGCCGGGATATGTTTTGAAATCGCCTATGGTGCGGAGCATTATATTGTTGATATTATTGCGGGTCTTGCTTACGCTGTAGCAGCGTATCTGATCGTTTATAAATGGCTGATTCCGGATCACCGCCTTGCGGTGAGTCGTCCAGCTGAGGTTAAGGAGTTATCAACATGAAAAAGGATATACATTCCCTGCTGTTGAAGAAAAACAGGGGGGAAAAGATAGTGTCACTCACTGCATACGACTACATGACCGCCAGGTTGCAGGAGGAAGCAGGAGTGGACTTCATCCTCGTAGGTGATTCCATTGCTATGGCAGTATTCGGTCAGAAGACTACGATTGGTGCAGATCTTGATGTCATGATTGCTCATACGAAAGCTGTTTCCAGGGGAGCCGTCAATACTCTCGTTGTAGGTGACATGCCTTTTGGATCCTACGAGCGCTCCGATTCACAGGCTGTGAAGAACGCCGTGCGATTTCTCTCCGAAGGCGGTGCGGACGCTGTGAAGCTCGAAGGGGGTAACAATCGCTCCATCTCGCGAGTGAGAGCTATCATCGATTCCGGAATACCCGTTATGGGACACGTAGGACTGCTCCCACAGTCGATCAAGCAGGCGGGAGGTTACAGGGTCGTTTACAGCAACAAACGCGATGAGCTGTTCGAGGAGGCCTTTGCACTTCAGCAGGCCGGTGTATTCTCAATCGTATTCGAGTGTATTGAAGAGGAACTTGCTGCCGAGCTGACCGGGAAACTCGAGGTGCCCACCATAGGTATCGGTGCAGGCAGGTTCACCGACGGACAGATACTTGTAGTAAACGATATGCTTGGACTGTCGGGAGATTTCGAACCCAGATTTGTCAAGAAATACGTTCAGCTTGACAGTATAATTCTTGAAGCTCTGAAGAAGTTCTCGAGCGAGGTAAGGAACGGAAAATTCCCATCCGATAGTAACGTATACCATGCAAGGGAAGAAAAGTGATAATTCTGGTCGTTGGCGGCGGAGGGCGAGAGCACGCACTTGTATGGGCATTATCAAGGTCAGGTGATCATTCTCTGTTATGTGCTCCAGGCAACCCCGGGATTGGGGAGATCGCAAAGCTGTTCCCGGTGAAGGCTTCCGATATCGATGGCATTGTGAATCTTGCGATAGAGAAGAAGGCTGATCTTGTAGTTGTCGGACCAGAAGTACCACTTGTTGCCGGGCTTGCTGATGAACTGAGAAAGTCAGGCATTCCCTGTTTCGGTCCCGGAGCGGATGGCGCACGTCTTGAAGGCAGTAAATGGTTTGCAAAGGAGATAATGGAATCGGCCGGAGTGCCTACAGCCAGGGGAAAGATTTTCTCCGATATGGTTTCTGCCAGGGAGTATATTGGAGAGGATGCATGCAAATATGTTATTAAAGCAGACGGTCTTGCAGCCGGGAAGGGTGTATTCCTGCCGGATAATTCTGTTGAGGCAAACGGTATCCTTGAAGAACTCTTTGCGGGGGAATCGGGAGTTCAGGTAGTAATTGAGGAAAGGCTTCTTGGCAGAGAGGTAAGCATTCTCGCAATCTGCAGCGGAGAGAAATGCGTGATTCTTCCTCCAAGCCGTGATCATAAGAGGCTTGGAGACGATGATACTGGTCCCAATACGGGAGGAATGGGTGCTGTCTGCCCTCCCCCTGGAACGGGCAATCGTACAGGAGAGCATGCAAGGACCGCAATTATATTGCCGGTTCTCTCTGAACTTGCGTCCAGGGGAATCGACTACAGGGGCATTATGTATGCAGGGTTGATGATAACCGAAGATGGTCCGAAGGTACTGGAGTTTAACGTGCGTTTCGGTGATCCAGAGACCCAGGCGGTGCTGCCGCTGGTCCTTGATGATCTGGGAGAGATTTTCATATCCGCAGCTACTGGAGGCTCACTTCCGGAACATCTGACCATTGCAGAAGGATTCTGCAGCTGTGTTGTAATGGCCTCTGGAGGATATCCCGGAACCTACGAGAAGGGATTCCCGATCACAGGTCTGGATAATATAAAAGATGCCATTGTCTTTCACGCTGGTACGGCAATGGAAAACGGAAGGCTTGTTACCGGAGGCGGTCGAGTGCTCAGCGTTGCATCCATAGGAGATACTATGGAGGATTCACTGAACAGAAGTTACAGAGAACTTGAAAAGATCGATTTCAAAGGAAGATACTACAGAAAAGATATCGGGAGAACAGTCTGATGCTTGTAGGAATTCTGATAGCTCTCGAGAACCCGGATGTATCTGCTCGATTGAAGAAGCTCCGCGGCTGGTGAGAACACCGGAATTTTCTATTGATATCGGTAATCCTGAAAAGGAAACCGTTGAGAAAACGGCTTCAATACTTCTAACCGGGGGTGTGGTCATTTATCCGTCCGATACCGTCTATGGTTTGCTGTGCCGTGCCGACGACAGAGTTTCGGTTGAGAGGCTTGCAAGGATCAAGGGTTACGATAAACCCAGATCTTTCATTCTAATCGTGGACGGGCTCGAGATGGCAGGCAGCCTTACTTCCGGCATCGATACCGAAGTAATGGAGATACTGAAACTTCGGTGGCCCGGGAAGCTCACTGTTGTTCTTCGGGCAGGCGATGGATGCCCCAAATGGGTCAGGGGAGAGGATAATACCGTAGCGCTCCGTCATCCCGCCGATCCACTGAGCGGACAGCTTCTGAAGCGATGCGGAGTTCCGCTTGTCTCAACCAGCGCAAATCACTCGGGCGGGGATAATTCACTAAACCCATCAACCATTCCGGAGAGTATAATCTCGAACGCAGACATCGTGCTCAATGCCGGATATCTGCCCCCTTCACCCCCATCAACGATAATCAAGGTTCTTCGGCAGGGATAACCAGGATCGATCCAGGTCATACGTGAAATAAAATACTATGAACTTGACATTTGGATATACTTCTATAAGTGTAATATATGGAGGTGTAATTATGAGATTATTATTGGCAGTATTCACTCTTTCAGCATTGGCCAGTGCGGATATTATCTTCTACGACGACTTCGAAGATGACTACATCGGTGACTGGATACCTCAGGGTCAAACAGGAACATGGTGGGCTGCCGATGGCAAGGCACATGGTTCTACAAGTAACAACTGGTCCGCGATATCACCTCCAGGTAGTATTGTGCTTGAAAACTGTATTGTAGAAGCAAGCGGTACTGCGAATCACACTGTAGCCGTTTTCTTCAGGCTTGATAACACGGATTCCGGGATTAATGCTACAGTATCCCCGGATCATGATATTGCGGTTATAAGACCTGTTGTAA
Source organism: Candidatus Aegiribacteria sp. (assembly GCA_023138735.1). GTDB lineage: Bacteria > Fermentibacterota > Fermentibacteria > Fermentibacterales > JCC-6 > Aegiribacteria. The sequence continues at coordinate 6,505 of JAGLOY010000132.1, forward strand.
ATGGTGTTCCGGGTGATGCTCTCGGTGTGCTTTATCATGATTTCCCGTCGGGAGTCTGGTACGATGTTACATTCTCATGTAACGGTGACTCAATTTTATTCGAGATCGATATCCCTTCAACTGGAGATTACTTTTCGGTTCCCGCTATCGATCCAGACCCGCACCCCGGTGAATGCGGTCTTGCCGTTGGTGATGAAGCGCATGGTCAGTACGAATGGTTCTCCGTATCCGAGTTCGTCGAATCCGGTGAACTTGTGCTGAATGGTCTTTCTACCGATGATGATAATCAGGGTGGATCAAGCGGCAATGGTAACTGGGCGTTCGAGGTAACAGAGGAGATAGAGCTTGGCATTGAAATGCTCAATGCCGGTGATGAGTCGCTAAACAATGTATTTGCGATACTCCAGTCACTGGATACACGATTGGTTGTATCCGAGGCAGTTCAGGACTACGGAACCATTCCGGCTGGACAGCCTTGCTGGAATCAGAACCCTTTCCTGGTTTATGCGTCTCCGGGAACCCCCGAAGACGAAACATATCCATTCAGGATTAATATCTTTGCTGATGGAGGATATTATGAGGACCTCTATTTTGAGCTTCCTCTTGGAGTTGGCATGGCATATGATGTTGAATCGGATACATCCCCCTGGGCAATGTCATTCATGGAAACCGGATGGCTGAATAACTGGCATGTATCACCGCTGAGGAATCATACATCCGCTGGTTCCTATAGTTTTAAATGTGGTGATACGGGTGCTGGTGATTACGACAATCATCTTTTTTGCAGCTTAACTTCACCGTGGTTCAACCTCCCTCTCGAAGGTAATCTGTCTTTCTGGATTTGGATTGATGCTCAAATATACTCAACAGCTTATCAGGGTCTGGCGATCGATGGCGGCCTGGTCCAGCTGGGGCAGTTCGATAACTGGCTTTCCGTTGAACCTCTCTCAGGTTATCCCTTTGAGATTGTTCAACCTACTTCCGGACCTTTTGAACACGGAACAGGTGTGTTTTCCGGTTCCCAGGGCTGGCATCTGGTGAACATAGATATCCCTGTCGAGATAAAAGGTCCCCAGCAGCTCAGGTTCATTTTCGGAAGCGATGATGCCGGTACGCGTGAAGGCTGGTATGTGGATGATATCCAGGTGACAGGTAATACAGGGATCGAAGAACATCATTCCAGGCCAGGATACCTGGAATCTATTTCAGTATATCCCAACCCCTTCAGCGAATCCATATCTATCTCAAGGCAGATTGGTGATGAAAGCGAGTATTCAGTCAGAGTGTTTGATCTTTGCGGAAGGCTTGTTTATGAAACATCGTTTTCAGGCTCAAGTAATACACAGGTATGGGGAGCTACCGATATAAACGGACGAATTCTTCCAGCTGGAATCTATTCAATGCAGCTTGAAACCTCTGGATCCAGTAGAAATATTCGCCTGATAAAACTGTTCTGATTTGCAGGTTAGTTCATCTCCCCCTGAATGCTGTCCACAGGGTTTTCAGCAGACTAGGAGGATGAAGCAGAATATTGGAGTAGGCCTGATTGGCAAGAGGGCACGTGCAGGAGCCATTCCTGATGGAACTTCTAATTTTCCTTGCTTCCTTCGAATTCCATATATCCTGGAAGTCAGTATTATCGTCCAGCTTACCCATCTGTCCCTTGTATGCAAGTACGGCGCACGGCCAGATTCCACCGTCGGAGTTGATGTGAACGTTCATCAAACCTGCTGAACACGGAATGACCTGCCTTTTCTCATTGAGTATTCTGACAACAAGATCATAGTAGACCATCCTTAGGGCTGTAGTCATTCTGGGGAGAAGCTTCATATCCTTCATTTTTTCTACTACTGAATCCTTGAAGGCATCCATTATTCTTTCATAGCTGTCGCCGTTCGGTGTGATACCGGAACCAAGGTTAAAGAATTCCTCTCTCTCTTCAGCGATTTCATTGATGTAGGAATCAACACCCATACTCTTCGAGTATTCAATTATTTCTCCAAGATGAGCAGCGTTGAATTTAGATATCACCGTACCAACACCAACATGGAGATTTCTGTGTTCTTTCTGCAGTTGCTTAAGCTGTTCTACAGTCTCGATCAATTTTGTAAAATTGCCCGGAGTACCTCTGATCTCGTCATGGAGCTTGCCTATGCCGTCAAATGAGGGTTTGATAGTTAGAACGGTTCCTGGAGCTTCTATATCGATCACATTAAGAATCTCATCAGTCATCCGTATTATTCTGTCCGTTGTTATCGCGTTCGTTGGTATATGAATAACTGCGGGGGTCATGAATCTGCATGCAAGCTGTATTATTTGTGGCAGATCATCCCTCAAAAAAGGTTCTCCACCGGAAACGTTGAAGAAATAAGTCCAGCCAATGGATCGGAACAACCTTTCAATAGTATTCATATCAAGATCATCATCGGAGCCATGTTTCCAGATATAGCACGTTTTGCACCTTGACTGACATCTTCTTGTTACAGAATATGTTACGTTAATCGGGTTTGGTGCCTTGGCCAATCCGTACATCGCCAGCTTACTCCTTATGACACTGCCGGTCAGGTGGAAAATCTGCTCTATATGGTTCATGGATTTTGTGAATCTGCGGCGGAGCGAACCGTACACTATTGCCTGAAGGGCGTACAATCCTTCAACAATCATCAGCATGAGCCTTTGTCCAAGCGCTATTACTGTAGCGACTTCAACTCCGCCCTGAACAAAACCTGAAAGAAGAAGCCCCTGAACACCCTCCCTGATGCCGATACCCCCCGGTATAAAAACCATTGCAAGCGCGATAAACCAGGAGACTGGTCCTGCCAGCAGACAGATCGCTATCATTGCGAAAGGCTGATCCGGCTTTACTCCGAAACCTCGGAACCAGAAATAGAGAGCCATGCTGCGCAGGCTCCACGAAAGCAGATGGTATCCAATAAAAATAGCCTGATGCTTGTGTGAGATATGGGGAAGACTTTCTATATCCGTACCGAGTCTGTGACTCAGCTTATAGGTTATTCTCCTCTGGATCTTCGGTGCGAACAGCATGACAATTCCCAGACTTGCTGAGATCCATAGGGCTATTACTACGGGAAGAGGTACATTTGCCAATCCCAGGAAGGGAAGGCCTATCAGGGCCATAATAGTCATTGCAACCATCATGTAGAGGTTCTCGAGAATGAACGCTGTTATAGCCTTAACGGGCCCAATACCGTTTGCCTTGAGAAAAGTAAGCCTTCCAACAACCATCCAGAGTTTTCCTGGAACGTACTGACCCATCTGGGTGATGTACCAGTTCCTTCTTACTTCACCCTTATCGATCTTCGGTATCTTCAACGCATCAAGGATCTTTCGCCAGGGAGCGGGAGCGAAATAGTAACCAAGCATCAATGAAACAAAAGAAAGTGCAATCATGGGAAGACTGGCGCTCTTCCTTGAAGTTTCCCAGAATTGTATAAGCCCGGGCTGCCATTTTGGCCAGAGCTCCAGTATGAAATACAGAATGGCTGTTAACAGGAGGATAATACCACCCCAGGTGGTAATTATATGAAATAACTTTTTACGATCTCTGGTCATTCTGTTGTTTTCTTTCTCAGTCTTCTGGATGTTACATCAAACACGATAATAAGAAATGCGGACAGTAAACCAGCGACTGATAGTATAAGCCCGGTCGTGACATCGGATGAATCGAAGATGTACTCTACTTCATGCAGACCCGAAGGCACAACAACACCCCTTTGCCAGTGATTTGACTGGATCATTTCGGCAGGTTCTCCATCTATAAATACCGTCCACCTCGGATACCACGTATCGGCAAGAACGAGAAGGCCATCCTCGGAGTTGTCAGTTTGGATTGTAACCCTGTGAGGCTCGTCAATAACTATTGATGCTTCCGCTTGTTCAGTGTCGAGTAATTCAGACAGTTCCGGACTTTCGTAAAGGATCGTGATCTCGCGCGGATTGATACCGGCTGACAGGAGGCTCAGACATTGATTCTCCGAGAGCTCCATCCATGATTCAGCAAACCATACCCTTGGAAGGGATTCAAGTGGAAGGAGAGCTTTCAGTGTATCAGCATAGGATGGATCTGAAGTGGATGTCTGCTCAATAAGATAGTCCCTGAACTGTGCGTATGTGAGATATCCATCCTGGGTCTGGAGGATGCTAAATCCAGTCTGCCGGATTGCTGCGATTCCGCCTGATGACATCATGTTCTGGAGGTCTTCGGCTACAGCGGTTTTGGCAGCATGGTAACCGCTCACAGATCGAATATGCAAGGGGACAAACTCGTTCCCTCCCGGTAGAAGCCTTCCTGATCCTGTCATGGTGATAAGATCACTGTCATGCATAAACAGGGCATCAACACTTGTTTCGTTCAGATAAAACTGAAAATCTCTGTCCAGCGGTATAACTTCTACTGCTATCAGAATTGAGAGAGTTACTCCAGGTATTACAATACCTGCTTTACCTCTGTTTCTGAAATAGATTAAACCCGCCAGAATAAGAGCAGCCGCAGCAGCCCTCAGGAAATCAGGGGAAGCAATATCCACTCTTCTGTTCACAACAGATGCATATCCTGAAGCCTGAGAATTGCCCATTCTGGTCCACCATCCGGATTGCAGACCTGGCAATAAAGAATCGGCAAGCAGGAAGATCAATATGCATACGCCTGCAAAAACAGAGATTCCGATCAGAAACTTTCTCCCCGGAAAACGTTCACTCCTGAAAATCGCATCGAAACCGGGTCCTGCAGCCAGAGCGATGGCGGAGGTTGTCAGAAATGCTGCCATATGGGGAGCCCTCAGTTTGCGCAGAAAAGGCACGATACTGTAAAGTACTTTGAAAACAGGTGTGTAACCGCCCCATGAAATAAGCAGCCCGGTCACCATGATACCAAGCAGCGGCCATCTGTATTTATTCGAGAAGCCCAGGAATGCAGCAGATGCCAGCAGAAAGACCAGTATACCGGTGAATTCACTGCTTAGCCTCAGCCCGAGTCTTCCAAAATACAGTGGGACTCCAGAGACTGTACTGTTGGGAAATCCGTGACGGTAACCGAATAGATGCGGGAACAGCATCGTAAGTGTTTCCTCAGGAGGAAGCGAATAGCTTGAAGCCTGGTCGAGGGACAGATCACCCCCTCTTGTGGAATAATGCGAGAAATTATATCCTGGCAGGAGCTGAATGGCTCCTATTGCTGCTGCAAGGAGAAGAATAATCGTTATTCCCATCACTGCTCTGCCCAGATTCTTCCATCTGGATCCCCGATTAGAGAAGATTCGGAAACCGAGCCAGATTATTGCAGCTCCCACTGAATACAGAACCATCTGGGGATGGCTGGCGAGTGTCTGCATACCTATCGCCATACCGCCGATTGCGATGAATTTTCCTCTTCTTGTCTGCATCCACATTTCACATGAATACAGTAGCAGCGGTAGAAAGCTCCAGCAGATAATCTTGCTGCCGTGTCCGGCATAGAACAGTGTATTTGACCAGGCTGTAACAGCGTAAGCAAGGGAACCCGCTATTCTGCCCCACCTGCTTACTCCAAGTGATCCTAGAAATAGCCATGCGAATATTCCACCAAGTAGCATCTGAATGGGAAAGAGAAAACGAATCATACCTTCAACACCTGCAATCAGTAGAAGCAGACCTCGAATCGGGTAGAAGACCGGTGCAGAGAATGATGAGTAGAATGGAATACCGCAGAATACGTACGGATTCCAGTGGGGAAGAGTCCCCTCCTGCAGAGATTCTGCGGTATAAGTGAAAAAAGGATAACCCTGACTAACCGTATCGCTGAGCTCCCCACCCGGCAGTCTTCCGGATGTAAATATGGTTGAATACGTTATTATCACTGCAGGAATTAAGAAAAGCAGGTATCCGGTTCTTTTCGGAAATGAAATCACAATGGCTTCCCCTCTCCGAAGAGCTTCAATTTTCGAGTAGATACAAGAGCAAGGACGACCTCTAGCGTCGATAATATCAAACGCTGTCCGACAATAACTGCAAGGACAGGACCCGCGGCATCTGAAGGAGCAACAAGGGCTACTGCTGCCGCCTCTCTGACACCGATTCCTCCGGGAACAAGAAAAACGATGTATCCAGCCAACCATGCTAGAGGTGCAGCTGCACAGCAGAGAAGTAGACTGATATCTGTAACACCGAAGCCCTTCAACAAGAGGAAAAGTGCAAGTCCACGAAACCACCATAGACCCGAGTAAAAGATAAGAAGCTTGGAAGAATCGATTAATCCCGGTAAAGGTAATTTTCCAGGAATTCGACCATATTTCAACCTGTAAAGCCGTTTCTGAATTGGTGTGAGAAAAGGTATCACAAGAAGTGAGATACCCGCCGCCAATACCGCATACTTTAGGCCTGAATGCGAGAAGACCGCTTTACTGGATATGATAACCGGTATTATTGCTGTCAGGCCTGCTCCAGCAGCTGTGTACAGGAGTTCGAGAAATGGAACACTTGTTGCCCTGAATCCAGCAAGACCTCGGGATTTCAGAAAGGCAGCCCTGCCAGCGAACAGCCATACTTTACCTGGGATATATCGCCCCAGTTGAGACATGAACCAGGCAGCCCGGAGTTCTTTCGGTTCGATTTCACTTCCTGCAGCATGTGAAAGCAGTATCCAACCTGCCGGGATGATATAGTAGGAGAGTCCAAGCAGTATGACAGAGGTGCAAATAAGAAACCAATCGAGCTGCCAGTTGAACCTGCCGATCTGCTCAAACCATTTCTCAGCATTGACAGAAATGATCCATGCGGCGGCTGCAATTAGAAGTATTGCACCTGCTCTTAGCAACCACTTCAAACGGGTTTTCATTCCAACAGTAATCATTAAGGTAGAATTCCGTTCTCCCGATACCAGGATACAGTTTTACTTATGCCTTTCTTTATGTCACATTCCGGATAGAAACCCGTTTCCATGGCTCTGGATATTGAGACATAATGATCGGTGCCAAAAAGTTTGTATTTGCTTTCAGAGAGTTTTCCCGGACAAAGTGGTCCAAGTTTCAGTGCAAGGTGAAAGAATAGTCTGGGAATCGGTAGGATTTTAAGCTTAATGTCCATTGATAATGCTGTCTTCAATATGAAATCTCTGAATTTAAGAACCTCAGGCCCGCCGATATTGTAGAGTCCTCCGCTCAGACAACCACCTGGAAGCGAGGTTTCAACAGCCCTGCATACATCCGCGCAGTATGTTGGCCGGATACTGGCACCATGCAATCCGATCACTGGAAACCAACCTTTTTGAACCTGATTGAAGAGTTCGAGTTTGTGCATATCACCGGGTCCGTAAACAAAATCGGGTCTAAGGATAGTAATCATGTTCTTCAGATTCAGGGGATGTTTAAGTAATAGAATCTCACCATCCGCCTTTGTCTTTTCATATTCACCCCACGGATCGTACGGTGCATCCTCCTTTACATCCGAATGAAGCCCGGAGACTCCAGGAGTGCTTAGATGAATCAAATGAATCTGGTGATCATCGCAGAAATCCGCAAGAAGTACAGGAAGCGTCGAGTTTGAATTGGTTAACTCTGCAGTATCTACTCCCGAAACCCCAAGTTTTCCAGCCGCATTAACAAACACATCCACATCAGCTGGGAGCGAGGTTTCGGTTAAGTTTCCAGCTTCTGACCTGATATGTCCCTCTACGGTATGACCGGAATTGAGGAGATGATCCAGGATTGATGAACCTATGAACCCTCCTGCACCAATAACAAATATCTTCATTTCAACCTGTCCATAAGCCTTCTGGCATACGCTTTCCAACTGAATTCGGAAGCTTTTTCATCAATTCTGTTACTGAGATTCGGATCATTGGATAACTCGATTGCAGATAGAATGGCCCTCGCAATACTCAAGGGTGAACAGGGCTCCGCAAGAAAGCCGGTGCTCCCCTGTTTCACAAGCTCAGAAAGTCCCCCCGTGTCAGTCAGAACAAGAACCCTCCTAAATGCAAGAGCAATCTGTGCAACTGCACTCTGTGTTGCATGCCTGTACGGAAGTGCCACTACATCGGAAGCCAGAAAGTATTTTGCAACCTGGTTATCCGGAACGAACTTATCTATCCATCTAACACGAGCGGAAAGCTCCTCTGTTGTGATGGCCTCCAGTATTTCAGAACTGCCTGAATAGCATTCCCCTACTATAAGAAGAGAAACATTCCGAGGAAGGTGTTTCATAGCCTCGATCAGATCCATGAGCCCTTTGTACGGTCTTATCAGACCGAAGAAAAGAACAACCTGTGCATCTGCACTGTATCCCAGTTCCTGTCTTGCGTAGCAGCCGTCCAGATCCATGTTCAGATACTGATCGTATAATGGAAGGTAAAGTTTGAGTGTATCTGAGCTTTGAATCATGGATTCCACTACATCCGTATCAGAAGCACTGTGGGTCACCAGTAGATCCATCCGCTTGATGAATCTGGAAGTAAGTAGACGACTCAGGAGAAAGTTTTCGTGAGGGAGCACATTATGACAGATGGCGGCAGTCTTGATATTTCCAGGTATTGAATTCAGCAGTACCGGAGCGAAGAAGGGGTGCCACCATTGGACGATAATCCAGTCGAAAGAGTTTTTCCTGAAGAAGTGTCTGGCCAACAGCCATCTAACAGGATTGCATGAATCAAGTAATCTGTTTACTTTGAAATGAAGATCGTTTCCAGGTGGTTCCATCTGTGATGTGCCGGGGAAAAGAAAGGATGGATAAAGTCTACTGAACGAAACCGGAACGAAGGTATGCACTGGATAATATTCGGAAAGCGTTTCGTATAACCTGACTGTGAACTGGGCTATACCCCCTCTGAAGGGGGGGAAGGGGCCGACAAAGGCTATCTTCATTTCTTCTCGCCGTTGGATTCGGCTCTCTCCAGTATTAAGAATGATTTCCTGCCGGAAAGCTTAAGAAGCATTTCCCCGAGGAGTCCAAGGGAAATGAACTGGAATCCGACCACCAGAAGGAGTACACCGAGTAGAAGCAGAGGTCTTCTGCCTATTGGTTCCCCACCGAACCAGAGGACTGTCATATATGCGGATATCCCGAATCCGGTGAGTGTAAGAAGGGTCCCTATGGCTCCGAAGAAATGCAGAGGTCTGTAGGAATACCTGTGAAGGAAGAGAACTGTCAGAAGATCCGAGAATCCCCTGAAGAAACGGGCCACTCCATATTTCGTTTTCCCGAATTTCCTGGGTCGATGGTGCACCACTTTCTCTCCCACTGAGAAGCCCTGCTGTGCTGCAAGAACAGGGGTATATCGATGCATTTCTCCGTACAGCTCCAGATTCTTGACCACATTGTTTTTGTATACCTTCAATCCGCAGTTGAAATCATGGAGTTTTACACCTGTTGTGAGTTTAACCGTGAGATTGAAGAGCTTCGAAGGAAGGATTTTGCCGACTGGATCCTTCCGGTTCTGCTTCCAGCCGCTTACGAGATCGTAGTTTTTCTCTTCCATAAGCCTGATCATCCCGCTTATTTCGGCTGGATCATCCTGAAGGTCGGCATCCATCGTCACCACATACTTGCCAGCTGATTCCGCGAAACCGGCTGCAAGAGCTGCAGCTTTCCCCTGGTTACTGTTCAGTTTGAGACCCTTCAGAGGGAACAGGGATGAGAGTTCAGCGATACGTTCCCAGGTTCCATCTGTGCTGCCGTCATCGATCACAATAATCTCATACAGAACGTCCTGCATACATTCGTTGATCTCATGTACAAGTTCGGATATACTTTCCTCTTCGTTGAACGCCGGGATTACGATAGAAACATCCGGGTTCCTGCCGTTATTTTCCGAAACCAAGTTCATCACCGCTCCTTCGATTGTTCCCGGCATTCGGGACTGTTACAGGAATATTCAAGAAGTTCATCCGCCTCCAGACCATCTCTCATGTGGAAATAGGTGAATCTTGTCAGCCAGTCTCCAAGAGAAACATATATACTTCTTTCAGTTCTGATAAGAGTATCCAGGTGTGTATGGCCTGTTATGATGATATCAATACCTTCATCGAATTTCTCATTGATCCATTTCTGCATGCCAGATGGAATTCTATCAAGGTCACGTCTGAGAATTCTCTTACTGGTGTCAGAAAAATACCTTGCGAGGAATGTGCCCAGATCCGGATGAAGAATACTGAACAGGAACCTGCTTATTGCCGATCTCAGGACCGGTTTCATCAGCTTATAACCGATGTCACCTGATCCAAGCCCGTCGCCGTGAGAGAGAAGCACTTTTTTTCCATCGAGATCCAGTATCAGATAATCATTGAGATGAATGATGGCTCCAGTTGCTCGGGCGAAATGTTTTCCGACCCAGAAATCATGATTTCCAGGGATAAAGTGAAACACCCAGCCTTTATCCGTCAGTTTTCGTATAGAGGAGATGCATCTTTCGTATCCGGACGGGACAACACTTCTGTATTCGAACCAGAAATCGAAGAGATCACCCAGTACCCAGAGCTCCCCGGGATTGAATGAATCATGGAGATAATTCAGAAATGAAATGAATGCTTCCCTGCCGGGATGAAACTCCGGTTCCGGAAATAGATGGATATCACTAAGGAAAAATCTGTCCATTAATTCCCGCTCTGGATTTGAATCAGAAGCCTTGAAGGCGCTCCAAAACCACTCTCCGAGAAGACTTCACCGTTTGAAGTCATTATAAGGCAGGATGGCAGAATACCTGTATCGATCGTTTCCATAACTGCCGGGTCAGCCAGAAAGACCGGCAGAGATATCTCCATATTGTTCACTACCCGCTGAGCATGATTGCGAGATTCATGGTCAGGCTGCAGCGGCAGTACGAGATAGAGTGAATCAAGTGAAGCCAGAAAACGAAGATCGTGCTGCATCTCATCGTATTTATCAAGTGGAAGCCAGTAATAGAGGATTACGTCCGTTCCCGGAAGAGCCTGTACGGTATCTCCTGTGGGTGCGATAAGAACACCAGGCAGCTGCACTGTAAGAGGACCAATGGACGTTGAGTCTATGCCGATGGACTCAGCTTCACCAGTTCTCTCACCACAGCCGCAGATAGGAATAAAGGCAATCAGAACCAGAACAATCATTCTTTTCATATTAATGTCTTTCCATAGTAATAATCGAAAACAGGTTAACAGGCCATGATTCTGAGTTCTGTTGATGTAATAGAACTAAAGCTTCGGAACTCTGTACATAAGAGGTGAAACTAAGATTCTGATGGTTCGTTCTACCCCCGTTTGACGGAATACTCAATGGTGAAATAATTCTGATGAGAACATCACCGGTTTGAACATCTCTCGCGGTAATAAGTCGAAAAGGATATAAATCATGCGTCCCGAAAGCTACAATGCCGGGAGGCGGGGATTCAATCCCATCAAATATCCAGCAGCCACCGGGCCAGGCAGAATCGGTTAAGGAAAGCGCTGATGCATGAGTCGCTATCTCTTCAAGGTTTGCAAAAGTGGTCGAAGGTTTTCTGAAAAGAAAAAGCATTGATGCAAGAAGGAGAAGCGCGATTACAGGCGGTAATACCCGGTTAACTGTCGAAATAGGTCTTCGAAGATCATGCATTTGCCAGTATGCTTGAAACCGCTGTCTGCAGTTCAAAGGGAGCCTCGTACTGCATGAAATCCCTCATGGTTGTCTGAATGTTTGTAGTCTGCTTGAAGAATTCACGGCAGTTCGGGCATTCGTCCAAATGATCCAAAAGAGGCCTGTGATATTCTGCAGCAAGTTCTCCGGAGATGTAATCGTGCATATTTAAATGAGCATCCTCACAGGTCATATTAACTTCCCCCCATAGCTACATTCTTCCAATCGGCAAGTAGATTTCGCAGTATTAACCTGCCTCTGTGTATTCTCGATCTTACCGTACCGATCGGGATATCAAGGATTGTCGCGATATCCGCATAGGAAAACCCCTGTACATCGCAGAGTATCACTGTATCCTTGAACTCATCGGGAAGATCTTCTATAGCCCTGGCTATATCTTCTTTCAGAAGATTATCCAGGCATTTGACACTCGGGTCGGGACCGTGCTTTCTCAACTCCGAAATATCTTCCCTGGTCATCTGTTCTATCCATTCCCCGGCCATGCCAGCAGGTTTCCTGCTCATTCTTCTGATTTTATTCAGAAACGTATTTCGCATTATCGTAAACAACCATGCGCCGGCATTTGTTCCTATGGAGTATTGCTTTTCTGATTTGAGCGCATTCAGATAAGTATCCTGAACAAGGTCTGATGCATCGTCGCCGTTCTTACAAAGGTGCATCGCGTATCCATACAATCTGTCAAGGTGACAGAGTACTTCCTTCTCAAATACCTTTCTCCGTTTGCTTTTCATTTTACTCCAAATATATATGACTTCCGTTGCATATACACTATCAAACGAACCATACATATGCCAATAGGTTACCACTGGCCACAACCTGTAGTAGTTGCCCCTTGCCAACGACACAAAATATTGATAGTCTACCTCTGTCGACAGGATTTATTTTTTTGTGCATTTGATCTGGATTCTCGTGGCAGTTAATTCCCTTTTTTAGCTGAAAATTGGGATATGATTTAGAAAATGCAGATTATCCATCAGCTTTTTTTAACATCTGCATTGTGTTACCCCTACTGAAGGGGCGGGAGGGTGTAGTTGGCGGAGTTCCATCTGCAAAGTGATTTATTCTCACAAACGGACAGCAAAGAACAAATTGTTGAAGGAGACCAGTCTTCATCAGATTTCACAGGTTTGATCGAACCTGAGTTCACCGATAATGCGCACACCGTTTTGAGGAAACGTTACCTGAAGAGATCAGCCTCCGGGGAAATCCTTGAGAAACCCGCGGATATGCTTCTTCGCGTTGCTGAAGCAGTTGCATCGGCAGAGGAGAAGTTCGGGAACGATGTCCAGCAGATGACGATAGCATTCTATAATATGATCGCGAAAAAGGAATTCTTTCCCAATTCACCAACGCTGATGAACGCCGGTCGGGAACTCGGCCAGCTGTCAGCATGCTTCGTTCTACCCATCGAAGACAGTATGGACAGCATATTCTCCGCCGTTAAAAATACTGCTCTGATTCATAAAAGTGGCGGGGGAACGGGATTCTCATTCTCCAAGATACGCCCTGCTAACGATACGGTTATGTCAACAAAGGGTATTTCAAGCGGTCCCATCTCCTTCATGAATGTCTTCGACCAGGCCACCGAAACTGTCAAACAGGGGGGAGTACGCCGGGGAGCGAATATGGCGGTTCTCAGGGTGGATCATCCCGACATCGATGAATTCATAAATGTGAAACGAAATATGGATAAGCTGAATAACTTCAACCTCTCAGTTGCCGCCACCGATGAATTCATGGATGCTGTCGAACGAGGATCAAAGTACAATATTGTCAACCCCAGAAACGGTG
>JAGLOY010000133.1 GCA_023138735.1 Candidatus Aegiribacteria sp.
CACATCCTCGGGATATACAATGCCTACCCTGACTGCCTCGGTTCCCGTTGGCTATCTCAATGTCATGACACTATTCCGGCTAACCGCATGTCTGTGTGAGCAATAAAACGCTCTCCTGTACTCTTATCAGCAAACGTGGGATATGATATAGTTGAAAATGGTTAAGGCGAAAACGAGTGAGCGTTCCCTTCAAGTAATCTGCGTCTGGTCAAAGAGGTTGCTTGGCCTCGCAGGACGGCTAATATAAAGGGAACTCAATAGGTAATAAAGGAAGGAGCACAATGGCGGACAATAACAAAATTGGCAAGATTCTTGTAGTCAGTAACGATACCGGTCTTGCCGACATAGTCGGAGAAGCAGTCAGTGGTTCTCTTGAGGTGATACACGCCTTAGATGCTGAACAGGGGCTGAAGGTAGCAAGGAAAGAAATTCCTGATATTATTGCACTGGGTTACATAGAACCCCAGGGAACCGCCTTTGAGCTGCACCGTCGACTCCGACAAGGATGGATAACCAGGGATATACCTCTTCTGGTGATAGACCTGAACCCACAAAACCCCACCAGGCGTGTACTGAGTATGGAAGAAGGTCTGCAGGTAGAAGCTGACGACTACATATCTCTACCTGCTGGAGATGAGCACACCGCCATTGCTCAATTGGCCGGTCCGATTGATAGATTGAGAGATAGACTACAGAGTCGATTAAGAGAACATGCAAATACAGTCCGAGAAGCAATCCTCGACCCTGCGGTATTCTGTGTCACCTGGGAACAGATTCCTGGCAGGGGCGCTTTTGAAATGCAGCAGGAAGAGCTTATCGAGAATGCCAGAAGAGCGTCGGAGGGAGGAAAGATTCACGCTGTAAGCGTAACCGATAATCCGGGCGGTAATCCGGCCATCTCCACTGAAATGCTCTGTACGGAGGTAAAGAAACTCGGGATAGAGCCACTGGTGCACCTCGCCTTCAGAGATAAGAACAGAAATCAATGTGAAAGCCTGCTTTACGGCCTGGCTGCCCTGGGAGTAAGAAACCTGCTGATGCTAACTGGAGACTATCCATCCAGTGGCGGGTTCAAGGGGAGGTCTAAGCCTGTCTTCGATCTGGATTCGGTACAGGGGCTTCAACTGGTAGAGGTGATGAACGCCGGAATGGAACATGAGGCGATGCGGCGGAAAACAGTCCTGTCTCCAACGGACTTCTTCACTGGAGTAGCAGCCTCACCCTTCAAGCAGCAGGAAGCCGAGCTCATGGGGCAGTACTATAAACTGAAAAAGAAGATAGAAGCCGGAGCGAAGTTTATCATCACTCAGGTTGGATATGACGCCAGGAAGCTCCACGAGCTTATACAGTGGCTGAGAGTGAGCGGATACGATATACCTGCACTGGTTAATATATATGCCCTTCCCTATGGAGCGGGCAGAACAATGAATGCCAATCAGATACCGGGATGTGTTGTTACTGATAAGCTGCTGGGAGAACTGGCAAAGGAGAGAGAGGCTAAAGACAAGGGCAGGTCAGCCAGGCTTGACCGGGCTGCGAAGACATTCGCTATTGCCAAGGGAATGGGATATGCAGGCG
>JAGLOY010000134.1 GCA_023138735.1 Candidatus Aegiribacteria sp.
AACAATGATTGAACAGCAGCTGTTCAATTCTCTTTCCGGTTTAACAGTTTGAGAATACAGTACAGAATACTGGGGGTCAAGGCGGTTATCTTGACATCAAATAGTAAACAAATGTATACTAACACTGTGAAAGACGTTGTTGAACAGTTGCTGTTAAAGTAAGGAGAGTGTTTAAATGCAAGGGGACAAGAACAGTGTGATCATACTAGGAAAAGTCATGTGAATGGCGGGAACGTGTGGGAATCGAACCCACCCAGGATGGTTTTAGCACCCAGCACCGGATTTGAAGTCCGGGAGGGACACCAGTCCCCGTGCGCTCCCGCGTCATTACCCGCAACAATTGTAATTCCAACCATGGTTTGTCAAGGGCTGCCCGGAAGAACGAATAAATTCACTGAATAAAAGAAAAGGGAGCCGGCTGACCGGCTCCCCAGTATCAATTATGCACAGGTTACTACAGGAGAGTTTTGATGTTTCCCCATGTAGTATGCTCCAAAGCACCGCCACCAATAAGGGTAAAGTCATCCCAGTAGATAGCGCTTCCGCCGTCTGAGAAGATATCAAGCGCGGCTATTTCGTTTACGCCTGAACCATCCTGCCATGCGTTAGAAGCCAAGAAAACGTCATTGTAGTAGAGTTCGTAAACGTTGATATCGAGATGGATCTCTGCCCTTACCTGTACCCACGTGTCGTTGATCAATGCTGTTACTGATGAGCTGTAATAGTCCGTAACGATTCCACCATCTGAATCGTATTCAAGCTGGACAGACCAGTTAAAGGTAGAGGTTCCCCCATCGTAGGTGTTAAGCATGATGAAGTACTGCTTACCTGTTGAGCCGGTGGGGATGTAGCAGTATCCTGTCATGATCCAGTCGCCGCTGGTTTCTGTGAATTCCTGAACGATATCCGTTGTAGGAACAGACAGCAATGAATGGGGTGCGGAAAGAGCTTGAGTATCTGATACGAAGGCATCCGCTGCAGCGCTGCCCTCCCAGCCGTCCCAGCCGCCCTGGCCGATCAATCCGCTGCCGAGAGCGTACGAATCGAAGTTATCGGACCAGTCAGCACTGGCTGCCGGTACGATGAGCAGTAATGCTGCGCATACTGTCATAAGACGGGTGATTTTGTTCATTTTTACCCCCTCAGGTAAAGTTACGAAATAACACACTACTAACCGTTAGAATATCTTACTTTGTCATGCAGGTCAAGTCCCAGAATTCTCTGGTTTACTCCCACCAGCAGACAAGATCAGGCTCTATTATGCGCCCGAACTCAACGTGACATGGGAGTATTCTCACGGTGAACCCCTGATTTCCAGAATGGCTGCATTCGAATGAGCCTGTGAAAAACAGTAATCCCTCCTCTTCACGATCTAACTGCAGGTGGACAGATTCCCTTTCCGTCAGCCACCCGTCATGCTCAATCCTGCCGTGCTGGACTTCAACGAGAAGATCATCAGGTTCAAGCCCTCCAGCGAGAAGGACAACTTTAACAGGGATAGGATCGCCTACCTCACACATGCTGTTTGTAATATCCGATTCAACCGATTCTATTCTAACGGAATGCCAGTTCTCCCTGATCTTCTCCATCCAGGCAGCCAGTTCTCTGGCTCCTGAATAGCCGTTTTTCGACAGTTTCTCTGTTCCTTTGTATGCAGGTATGTAGAATCTCGATGTGTATTCGGCAACCATCCTGTTGCTGCTGAAAACCGGGCAGATGTTTTTCATCGATTCCTTGACTATTCTGAGCCAGTTCATAGGGATATCGTTCTTGTCACGATCGTAGAAAATGGGTACTATCTGGTTCTCAATGATGTTGTAAAGCGCTTTTGCCTCCAGTCTGTCCTGAAGCTCAGGATCATCGTATTCCTCTCCTGAACCGATGGACCATCCCGCGCCTGGTCTGTATGCTTCAGCCCACCATCCATCGGGGACACTGCAGTGAAGGGCCCCGTTGAAACACGCTTTCATCCCGCTTGTACCGCACGCTTCCATGGGCAGTTTCGGAGTGTTTAGCCATACGTCGACACCCTGTACCATGTGTCTGGCCATATCCATGCTGTAATCCTCAAGATAGATGATCTTACCGTAGAATTCCTCTTTCATACAAAGGTGGATGATCTCCTTGATAAGTTCCTTGCCGGAAGAATCATGAGGATGTGCTTTCCCAGCAAAAATGAACTGCACAGGGCATTCGGGATCATTGACAATTCCGGCAAGACGTTTTTCATCTCTGAGAAGGAGACTGGCTCTTTTGTAAGTTGCGAATCTTCTGGCAAAACCGATTGTGGCTGTCTCCGGATCAAGAACAGGTTTCTCTTCAAAATGCGGTTTGAGCAGTCCCATCCTTCCAATCTGCTGTTCCCATCTGTCCCTTGCCCAGGAGATAAGTCTTTCCCTCATCCTGACGTGAGCCGGCCATAGTTCGGAATTGGGGATCTTATCAACTTTCTCCCATTCCTTCGTATCTGCCTTGTTGCTGGACCATCTGGGACCGACGTACCTGCTGAGTAGTTTTTCCATCTCATCCGAGACCCATGTTTCGGGATGTATTCCGTTGGTTACATGCGTTATAGGTGTGTCTGCAGCTGGTAGAGCCGGCCAGACATCCTTCCATATTTCCC
>JAGLOY010000135.1 GCA_023138735.1 Candidatus Aegiribacteria sp.
CCATATCCGTTGAGAATTCCTCATTACCTGCAGGCACAGGTGTATGGGTTGTGAACACGTTACCTGCGGCTACGATTTCCCGGGCTTCAGGGAAGGAAAGTCCTTCCTGCATCAATTGTCTTATGCGTTCTACGATAAGGAAAGCCGAATGCCCTTCGTTGATATGCCGAACGGTTGGCGTAAGATTCATTTCATCAAGGGCTTTGAGTCCTCCTATTCCCAGAATAATTTCCTGCTTGATCCTCATTTCTCGGCTTCCGCCGTAGAGCTGACCAGTTATATCCCTGTCACTTTTACCGTTTTCCGGAAGATTTGTGTCAAGAAGGTACAGGGTAGCTCTGCCAACTTTTACCCGCCAGACCGCTGCCCATACGATTCCCGAAGCCATTGGAACCTGCACTGAAACCTGGGATCCGTCGACGCGGTAGACTGGTTCAACGGGCATGTTGGAGTAATCATTGATGAAATATCTTTCCTGCTGCCAGCCGTCGCTGTTCAGATACTGGCTGAAGTACCCCTTCCTGTATAGCAGTGAAACACCAACAGCTGTGAGGCCCAGTTCACTGCAGCTCTTAATTGTATCTCCTGCCAGTACACCAAGGCCTCCGGAATAAATCGGTATACTCTCATGGAGCCCGAACTCAGCCGAAAAAGTGGCTACAAGAAAGTTGTCTCCCGATATTTCCTGCTTCTTCTTCAGAGCATCAAACCAGGTGTTTCGCCCCAGATAATCCTCCAGCCTTTCGACTGTCTTTTCAAGATGTGAAAGATAGACCGCATCTGCCGAAAGTTCCTCAAGCCTTTCCTGACTTACATGTCCAAGCAGGCGTACAGGGTTGTGATATGTACTTTCCCACAAATCGGAATCGATCCACCTGAATAACTCTATAGCTTGTGTATTCCACGTCCACCAGGTGTTGTATGCTATCATTTTAAGTGCGGCAAGTGACGGTGGTATTCTGGGTACTACTCTGAAATTCTTAGTTTTCAATGTCTTCGCCTTCCATGAACCCTCTCTATGCTCGGGAACGATTATCTCAGTTATGTAATATATTCATAGTAATTAGAATGTAATGGAGGAGATGGATTTGAAATTAGTCTGTTTTGCACAAATGCTTTTTGTACTGAGTCTTCCGGTGGCTGGAGGTTCAATCACCAGAACGCTTCATTTCAATCCGGCTGATGTCGAGCTTCAATTGAATGATATCTGGACGGTAGCTGTAGTACCGGGATTCGAGCAGAGGGGTATTCCCGGAACTCCGCTTCTTCCGGCAATCCCCGAAGTTTTCCTGCTCCCAGGCGGGGCGACAAACATTTCTTTCACAGTAGTCCCCATTGAAGAAACTGCAATCGGTCTCCGGGGAATAGCAATTATACCTGCATCGGAGCTCAGACCGTTCAGTTCATCTGCTTCAAGTTCCCTGCGCCTGCCTGATCCAGCCGTTTACGGGTTCGATTCCCCCTGGCCTGAGAATCCCATGATCAGCACACACACCGGCACTCTTGCAGGGGTCAGGATAGCTTCCTGTCTCATTCAACCATGGGTTTACGTTCCGGCAACAGGTTCGCTCAGCTTAATTACTGAAATAGAAGTAACCGTAACATGGGAAGAGGGTATTCATTCCATTCTGACAGCAGAACAGATAAGGATTGCAAGAAGCAGGACTGATGCTCTTGAAGGAGCTGTTGGCCATTCTTCTCCATATGATTCTCCCGCTACTCTGCAGGGAGACGCTCAGTATCTGTTAATCTGCGATGATTCGTATATTGAAACTATGGATCCACTTGCAGCCTTTCATGAGCAGCAGGGATTAAGCGTTGAGACCGCTTCTATACAGGAAATCCTTGCCACTTTTCCCGGAAATGACGACGCCGAGAAACTGCGCAATTTCATAAAGAACAGGTTCCTGGAACATGGGACTATCTTTGTTCTTCTGGCAGGAGATGAAACGCTCATTCCTGTTAGAATGGTTTACACCTATTGTGAGGGATATCCGGATACTGCCACGGTGGATCTGTATTTTGCCGATCTGGATGGCACATGGGATGGCAGCGGAGATGGTGAATACGGCCAACCAGATGACGATCTTGATCTTTACGCGGATGTACTGCTTGGTCGGGCACTCTTTTCTACTATTGATGAAGCGGAACTCTTCGTCCAGAAAAACCTGATCTACCAGAACAGCGCGCCCGGCGGACCCTGGCAGACGAGGGCTGTTCTTTGCGGTGCGGTCCTCTTCGAGGATATAGGATATACTTCTGATAAAGGATGCGATTCTATTGCTGTTGAATTTCCTCCATACTGGGAAGTGAATAAATTCTACGAAGAACTGCCCGGTGGAGGTTTCACGGAACATATCCCGATCATCAGCAGCGGCACCGCATGGAATCATTACGCAGGGCACGGAAATGAAAGAGGCATCTACTGGCATAAAGCTCCTCTTGGAATGATGACAAACTGGATTGCTTCAGACAGCATTCATAACGGTGATAAAGCAGGCATACATACCAGTATTGCATGTCATCCCGCCGAATACATTGGCCAGGAATGCTGTGCGGAGGTTCTTCTTAACAAACCTGACGGCGGCGGAGTTGCCGTGCTTTTCAACACAAGCTACGGCTGGGAGGGCCACTGGCCTTCCCTCGGAGCCAGCGAACGGATGTGCATAGATCTTTCCAGGCAGGTATTTGGTTCGCAGGCGTCCAGTCTGGGCCTTGGTTTCGCTATCGCGAAGGATCTCAGGATCCCCTATATGGATGGAGGTTACGACCGTACATTCCAGAGCCTCCTGTCCTGGAGCGCCTTCATGGATCCTGCTCTCGTGGTAATGCGGACCGAAGGAGGAGGATACATACCACCTGTTGCACTTAATTTAGCACCTCCATATCCCAACCCGGCAGAGAGGGATGCTCCGGTTTCCTTTTATGTGGATTTCGATGAGGGATATACAGAAGTATCGGTACACGATCTTTCTGGAAGACTCATGTGGAAAACATTTGTCTCCCTGCCCCAGAGGGTTAGCTGGGAGGGAACGGATTCAGCAGGCAGACGAGTTCCTGCCGGTGTCTACATTATCTCCGCAAGGATGGGTGGATATATCACCAGCCGTCTTACAACCGTACTGGACTGATTCAACGACTATCTCCAGCCCCATGCCTGAATAGAAGTTTACTGCGTGGGATGGAATACTCCATCTGACTTCCATGTATCAGAACCGTAACAGGAAATCATTCAACATGGAGGTTTAGAATAATGAGACATCTGATAATCGCAGTTATGATCCTTGCAGCTGCGGCAATTGCCCAGGAGCAATCCCCCGATGAAACCGGCACAGGCAGAATGCAGGTTCTAGGAGAAGAGGGGGTTGTGGGAGAGCTTCCTCTCGAGCACACCTCGGTCGTAATCGACATAAGCGGTAACCTGCAGAGGGCTACTGTCAGGCAGGTGTACGGCAATCCCTACGATGAGGTTATCGTAGCCATCTACACATTTCCCCTTCCACAGAGCGCAGCTGTAGACAGGATGAACATGTGGATCGGGGACAAGCTTATCGAGGGAAAGATACATGAACGTTATCTTGCACAGCAAATATACAATGAAGCCATAGAGGCCGGTCAGACAGCGAGTCTTCTGGAACAGGAACGTCCCAACATCTTCACACAGACGGTTGGTAATATTCTGCCCGGTGACAGCATTGTTATCGAGATCAGTTATGTGGCACCCGTTGAATACGATGATGGTGAGTACGAAATAGTATTCCCTATGGTCGTGGGACCCAGATTCGTTCCAGGTGGAAATTTCGTAAGAAGGATCTTCGGCCTGTACGAAGTTTCTACTTCCGTTGAAGATGCCGACAGAATAACACCGCCCATCGTTCCGGAAGGCACTAGAACCGGGTACGATATTGAAGTAACCGTCAACCTGAATCCGGGAGTGGCGATCCAGGAATTCGAATCGCTTAACCATGAAGTGGATACAAAGCTGAACTGGAATGGTACAGTCAGCATTACCCTCGAGAATGAAGACGAGATTCCAAACAGGGATTTCGTACTGAGGTACACCACTGCCGCCGACAGGATTCAGAGCGGAGTTATCGCCCACAACGGCTCCATGGGCGGTCATTTCATGCTTATCCTTCAGCCCGATGCTGATATCGATATCGATGAGATCACACCGAAGGAGATGTTCTTCGTAGTTGACTGCTCGGGTTCCATGAGCGGGCAGCCTATGGATGTTGCAAAGGAAACTGTAAGGCAGTTCGTCCGGGGAATGAACCCTAACGACTCCTTCCAGATAATGAGATTCAGCGAAACCGCAAGCAGTATGTCCAGATCTCCCCTTAGCAATACCGAAGAGAATGTGGAAGAGGGAATCCGGTACATCAACAACATGAGCGGCACCGGCGGAACCATGATGATAGAGGGTATCAGGGCTGCCATTGGTTACCCGGAGGACCCGGAGCGGATGCGCTTTGTCATCTTCTTAACCGATGGTTTCATAGGCAACGAAGCGGAGATACTGGGTGAACTTCAGAGTACACTCGGAGAAAATACCCGTCTATTCAGTATAGGCGTCGGTTCCAGCCCCAACAGGTACATTATTGAAGGCCTTGCTGAAGAGGGCAGGGGACATGCTTACTACGTCGGACTTAATGAAGATCCAGACGAATCAGTCGCCGCAATCTACGATAAGATAAACGATCCCTACCTGGTAGGAATCGATATAGACTGGGGCGATCTTGATGTACATGACATCTACCCATCAAGGATCCCTGATCTTTACGCTGGAGAACCCCTCGTGATAGTCGGACAGTACAACGGTTCCGGAACCGAAACAGTCCGTCTGTCAGGCACAGTCGCAGGTCAGCGCTGGGGACAGGAACTGAGTGTAACACTTCCATCCCGTGAAGAGGATAACGATGTTATCGCTACTCTCTGGGCCAGGAAGAAGATCCATGACCTCACCCGCGATATGTACGACAGTTATGGCTACCTGTCCAATGATCAGGACATCATCGATGAAATAACCGATACAGCCCTTGATTACCAGATAATGAGTGAATACACATCATTCGTAGCTGTTTCCGAAGAAGTTCGTACCGACCCGGACAGCGGTGAACCGATAACTGTTCAGGTTCCTGTCAATATGCCTGAAGGAGTTTCGTACGAAGGCATCTTCGGTTCCGATTCAGAGGGTGATTTGAGCTCTAGTCATTACTCCAGAAGCACCGGAAGCCCTGCTCCCTCAATGGGCTACGGCCTGGCAGGAGGCAGTGGAAGACTCATTGTCGCTCAGGAAGAATGCTCCGAGGATTTTGACGGAGGATACTATTCCAGTAATGAGTTTGAAGCACAGTGGTTCACCGATGTAAGCCACGTTTCGGTGCAGCCTACCCTTGGTCTCCTGCCGTCCGTTGTTCGTTCAGCGGCAAGGGAGCTTGTTGTTAACCTGGATAAGGCATATCAGGACTTCGTCGACAGTCTGGATGAGGATGATGAATGGCCCACCGGCATAGTCACATTCAGTGTAACCGTTGACGGTTCGGGTAATGTTACATCAGTCTCGGTTACAGGCAGCGGCCTGGAAAGAGAACTCGACGATGACCTCTGCGAAGTTATGGAAGGTCTCAATATACCTGCGCCCCCGGACGGCGGCGGAACAATTCAGATCCAGTACAGTTTCCAGAAGATCTGGTAACACATAACTCTGTGCAGAAAATGGGGCGGGAGAAATCCCGCCCCGATCATATCCGTCCTTGAAGACCAGCTCAGTATCCTGAAAACAGGAACTCTCCGAAACCAATGATCAAGTTACTCGCCCATGGCATCCAGGAACATATGAACCAGTTCTTTCCCACCCATCATGATGGGGATTTCCAATGCATATTCTTCACCTGACTTCATTGATAAAAGGAAGTAACACATCCTGCCGGTTTCCTCAGAAGTAACGACCACCTGATCTATTGGCCACCGGGCCACTTCTTTTTTAATTTTGAATTTGAACCAGCTTGGCTTGTACTTAAAGGCGTAAATCGTGTTCTTTCCCACCGCAATAAACACCGGGTTAGGGAGAGCGTTGGATCTAAAACCTTCTCCGGCTCCATCCAGAAATTTTGAAAACAGTGTTGCCCCCATCGAACCCGCATGGCTGCAGGTCATCGCCGCGATGATCGGCTCATCGCAATGGGGCTGAACAGCGTCTACCATCTTAGCCATTTGCTCTTTCAATTTTGAATCCATACTATACTCCCTGTTCTGCAGTTGCAAATAACGCCTCGCATAACCTGCTGGCATAAACCTTTGTGCAGAGCGATGTAGCTTTGCCAGTCTGTGTTAATGCGATTGTCAGGTTTGGTGTTTGTGTTGCATAATGTCTCTCAAATATGACTCTGACCATTTCCGCCCGGTAAGATCTGTAATATGAAAAACTTCATCATTATCAGGATTACCGTACTTTTCCGCAAGTTCTCCCCAGGTAACCTCCGAAAGAAGTGTCACAGGTTTCGGGGGATCGTTCAAGTATTTCTCGTAACTGGAATGTATGCCGCAATCATTCATGTTTCCCAGAAGAACCTGATTCTTATCAACTTGAAACGGATCACCGTCACATCCTCCGCCATAGAAAACATTCAGATCCTCATCAATATTCAGGTAAACAATGCCGCACAGCTGATTCAGCGCTTTCCTGCTGGAGAGTTCATTATCTCCTTGATGAAATCCCGTTCGGTCTTCCATACCTTGCTGCCGGATGCTAGATGGGAAATCTGCTGGATCGTTACCCTCTTCAGATGGGATACAGCTCTACCCTGTGAATGAGGCAGCATCCACCCAAACTCTGTGCATGGTGTTCCAATTTCCTCGACAGCTGCCTTTGTTCCCTCGTAACTGGAGACATTATCGGCATTAAGCATCATTCCAGCCAACCACTCAATGCTGAATTTCTCCGCTTTGCGAATTGTGGTGATCAGATCGCTGTAAGCGCTTTTCCTTCCTGCAAACCTGTCGTGTTCATCACCAGTTCCATAAAAAGTAAGACGAATCCCGGAAAAACCCATATCTGCCAGGGCAGCCCAGTCATTGTCAGAAAGTCTTGCAAGCCCGTATCCATTGGTTGAGAACCACCACTGATCGAAGATCAGATCATTCTGAAGCTGATGCTTCATAATATTGAGGAAACCAGGATGCAGGGTCGGTTCATCGTAGAACATGGGAAAGACCTTTATCCCCGTCCTTTCCCGCAGATCAACAAGATCGTCCAGAACTCTCAGAATAACCTTCTCATCCATGAAATTACCTTCAGGACTTCCGTTGCAGAAGCAGTGCCAACATCGATTGACACATGGCATCGCATGAACTCGAACAAAAATCAAGTCAGTCATTGTATGGCAATTCATCAGGATCGACTCCGATATAGTCTGGCTCCGGATCGATTATAAACTGAACAGCAGAAATGATTTCCATTCCTGCCATGAGTGCCTTGCAGACCCTGTGCATTCCGTCCATAACACCAGCATCTTGTGACAGGATGATTGGATAACTCGAATCCGTTTCATTCATCAGTTTAGCGTGCAGTGCAACACTTCTGCAAGTGGCCTTGTCACCTTCGCTACCGTACCAGAACGGCTCATCAAGTTCACGAATAGCAGAAAGAGGTACGTCGACAGGAGTAAAACCCGTTGTCAATTTGACCAGTCTGTCAACGTCCCAGGCCAGTAACCCACGCTCTGACGATCGAAAATGATACTGTTTCCTCATACTCATGCCTCAAATCTAACAGAAAATGGAGCGTTTAATGTTTTGTTTAATCGGCAGGCTCTGGTACCGTAATCTCACACAATACACTGGATCCATCCACTTCGGAAACCCTCATATCAAGGCCAAGTTCTGCGCCAAATGAACCCCGGACAGCTTCTCAACGTAGTATCCTTCCATAGTTACCCCTGAACTTTGAAAATCCCGTGCATTCTTTTGTCAGCACTCTTATTTGTTGTTTGATTTTCTGGCAAAAACTAAAGTGTGACCACTCTCACCTTCAGGAATGAAACGTGTCCAGAGAATGCGGAGACCTGCATCAGATATCCATTGTACGTACGTTTCTTCCCCTTCGTGACTCCACATCATTTCACCGCCTTCAACTCCCAGATATCTGTCATCGAAACCAGTCCATGCTTCATGTCCAACGATTATCAATAGATAACCATCTGGTCTAAGCCAATCAGCAATACGCATCAGGATTTCCCGATGTTCTTGAAGAGGTATATGGATGATGGTGTAGAATGAAACCACCGCAGCAAAACTGCAATTAGAGAATTGCACATCCGCTATATCCGAACAGATGAATTCAGCTGAAGGCACGAGTTTCCTGGCCCTTCCAATCTGCACTTCAGAAAAATCCACACCTGTTACTTTAAAATACTCCGACAGGAGTTTTGTTGCAGGTAAACCGCATCCGCATCCAAGATCCAGCACAGGCGATTCTGCTGGAATCTTATCTTTTAAGCAGTTTACCCATTCTGTATAGAATCCTTCATCATCTATTGCATTATCGTTCCGATAATCGTATGAAAGTTTGTCATATCCTCTGCGAACGATTTCCTTTTGCCTGTTTGTCATTTTAATCCTGATGTATCCTTGCCGATAAATTTGCCCATACTAAGTCGCTCCTCTACCCTAAAACCTATTGACCTGTAGAACGCAGCCACCTGAGCATTTGTGGAGCGAATCTGCAGATTCACTTTTATACAGCCGATTTCGCTTAAAGCATGAAGAACGTTGTCTACGATGGCTTTCCCTATACCCTCTCTTCTCCTCGCAGGGGATACAGCCACAGCATATAACCAACCTCGATGACCATCGTAACCCGCCATGCAGCCAGCGACTAATTCATTATCATCTTCCGCTACAAAAATCAAATCATCGATCATGATTTTCGCATCCAGAACAGAATCCGGTTCATTGTGTGGCGGATCGTCCGGAAACACCTCTTTCCACAATGCTATTAATGATGCCCGGTCATTCTCTCTGTATTTTCTAATATTCATTTAAATCCTGGTTCTGCATAACACTCTTGATCATCTGTCGCTTAAAGCACAGCGGAATGCGGCTGGTACAGTGCATTGTTAGATTGTTTTATGCTCAAAAGTTATCACTACATTTCCTGTTTTTTGTCCTTTTTCAACGTATTGAAATGCCTCGACAATTTGTTCCAGCGGATATCCTCTATCTATCACTGCTCTGAATTTTCCTTCCTCCATGAGCTTTTTAATAAAGAGTATAATTCCTCTGCAATCCGTAGGAACCGGAAATCTGACTTTCCTGCTGCCCAGTAATTTTGTTGTTATCGCAAGGATTACATTT
Source organism: Candidatus Aegiribacteria sp. (assembly GCA_023138735.1). GTDB lineage: Bacteria > Fermentibacterota > Fermentibacteria > Fermentibacterales > JCC-6 > Aegiribacteria. The sequence continues at coordinate 9,358 of JAGLOY010000135.1, forward strand.
TGCGCCATAAAGCCCAGTTCAGAAGAAATATATACGCCACCTTGTTCCAGCAATGGTTTGCATATAGCGAATGAACTTTTGCCAACCGCATCAAAAACGAAGCTGTAAGTTTGATCATCTTTCGTGAAATCCTCTTGTGTATAATCAAATACTTTGTTAGCTCCTAATGATTTAACTAATTCGAAATGTTCTCCTCTGCACACAGCAGTAACATCAGCTCCAAAATACTTAAGAAGCTGAACTGCCGCTGAACCAATAGCTCCTGTTGCCCCGTTAACGAGAACTTTCTGACCACTCTTAAGGTTCACTTTGTTGATGAAATTGTACGCATAATACGCGCCTTCAGTACTTGCTGCAGCCTGCTCATATGGTATATCTCCCGGTATAGTTGTCAGCGCTTTGTCTTCTGATATTATCATGTATTCGGCATGAGACCCTGAACCGACTTCATCAAAGCCAAAAACCTTATCGCCAATTTTGAATGACGTTACGTTTGTGCCGACAGCTTCAATTACACCAGCAAACTCGGTGCCGGGTATCTGTTTCTTCGGTTTGGATATGCCTGTTAGAAGTCTGATAAAGAATGGTTTCGCTCTAAGTATCCCGCAGTCTGTCCGGTTTACCGTTGCCGCGTGAACTTTTATCAGCAGCTCATTATCTTTCGGAACAGGTTTCTCTACTTCTTTGACCTGAAGAATTTCAGGTGGTCCATATTTTGAGCAT
>JAGLOY010000136.1 GCA_023138735.1 Candidatus Aegiribacteria sp.
CGTGCCAGGCTGGTCGTGATCCTCTCCTCCATTATCAGAGAGGTAACCAGATTACGAAGCATTCTTCTTCTTGCTTCAGGTTTCCTTCCCAGCTTGGCAATTTTTTTTCTGTGACGCATGTCAGTTCTCCCGGCGACTGGTTATCAGCCGTCTATTGCTAGATTCTGCTTCTTGAGAACCTCGTTTACGGTATCCAGTGAAGAGGGGCCGAATCCGCCAATCTTCAGAATATCCGCGCTCTTGGTTTCAATCAGATCTCTTACAGTCTGAATCCCTGCCGATTTCAGCACATTCGCTATCCTGGTAGGAATATCAGTATCATCAACTGCAAAGGACAGGAAATCGCTCTTGCTGTCCTTTTCCTCACTAATAAGATCCGGTTTTTCCTCCGGCTCCAGACCGGCTGGTATCATCTGAAGATGCTCAATGATTATCTCACAGGCTTCATTCACTGCTTCCTTGGGGTCGATGCTTCCATCTGTCTCTATATCCATGATAAGATGATCGTAATCGGTTCTGTCTCCGACTCTGGCACTTTTCACCTGGTAATTAACCTTCCTTACAGGGCAGAACCATGAGTCAAGAAGGATAGTTCCAGCCTTCTCTTCCTTTCCGTGAATATTCCACTCATCGGCAGGGATATAGCCTTTGCCTTTCTCAACAGCTATCTCCATGGAAAGTTTTCCGGTACCGTCCAGTTGCGCTATTTCCTGATCCAGGTTAACAATTATCACATGCTTATCCCCGGTAAGATCTTTGGCTGTAAATTCTCCCTTTTTCGTAGCGTTCAATCTAATGGTACCCTTTACTTCCCCCTGAAGATTGATAACCAGAGATTTTACGTTGAGAACCAGTTCAGTTACGTCCTGAATAACGCCGGGAACCGTAGAAAACTGATGCTCAACTCCTTTGATCGAAAGAGAGACTGGTGCGAAACCCTCAAGCAAAGAGAGGAGTACTCTTCTGAGGGCATTACCCAGTGTCCGACCGAAACCTCTTTCCAGTGGGGTAATCTCAAGCCTGCCGAATGTATCGGAGAGAGAATCTTCCTCCCATTTGATCATATCCGGAAGATATAGACTCTTATATAACATCTGATCCTCCTCCCGGGTTGGCATCCCGGGCGTGTTAAGCCCCTAGAGGACTATTAATTTATACTAGCCTCGCCGACGCTTAGATGGACGACACCCGTTGTGCGGTATCCTGGTTTGATCTTTAATTGCTGTTACCTCAAGATTGGTTGACTGGAGAGCCCTGACCGCGGCTTCACGTCCTGACCCAGGTCCTCTGACCCAGATCTCCACTTTCTTCAATCCAGCTTCCATTGCCTTCTCAGCCGCCTGAACCGCTGCCTGCCCGGAGGCAAATGCGGTTCCCTTTCTTGTTCCTTTAACTCCGGTGGTTCCTCCGCTTGCCCAGGTAATAACATTACCGTTTCTATCAGTTATTGTTATCATGGTGTTATTGAACGAGGACTTCACATGAGCTATGCCATGAACGTCCGTTACTTTCAATGCTTTCTTTTTAGTGGCTTTTTTACTGCCCTTCACCTTAGATCCTTTTGGCACAAGTGCCTCCTAACGTTTCTTACGCCCGAATTTGGGTCCTTTGCATGTACGGGCGTTTGTACGGGTCCTCTGGCCTCGAACCGGAAGTCCTCTGCGATGCCGAAGCCCGCGGTAGCACCGGATATCCATCAGCCTCTTTTTATTCATGTTCACTTCGGCTCTCAATGCACCTTCCACCTTGTAATCGGCATCGATGACTTTTCTGAGAGCGGCTACTTCTGTTTCCGTAAGGTCGTCTGTTTTTACATTGAAATCTATTCCCGCCTTCTCAAGAATATCTCTTGAGGAAGCCAGACCTATTCCATAAATATATGGCAGTGCATAAAGAATATGCTTTCTAGGTGGAAGATCAATTCCTGCGATTCTTGCCACTGATTACCTCCATAATTGCCTTGATCTTTATTTATCCCTGTCTCTGCTTATGCTTTGGGTTGCGCGAACAGATTACTAGAACCTTTCCGCGTCTACGTATGATCCTGCAGTATTCACAGATCTTCTTGACTGAGCTGCGTACCTTCATTGTTCGATCCTCACTTATACCTGTAAGTAATGCGGCCACGGTTCAGGTCATATGGCGAGAGCTCAACCGTTACCCTGTCACCCACCAGAATCCGTATATTGTTCATTCGCATTTTACCTGATATGTAGCACAGAGCCACATGTCCATTCATTCCATCAAGTTCAACACGGCACTGATAATTCGGCAGCGTATCAACTACGGTTCCGTCTCTTGGAACATTCTTAGCCACAGTTAATCCTCTCTAATTGTAACAGAACGCATATCATTGGTAATTATCATCATGCCGTCAATATCAGCGGTTCATCACCACATACAACAATAGAGTGTTCGGCATGAGCAGAAAGGCTGCCATCAGCGGTAACAATGGTCCAGTTATCCTGCAGCGTATTGACTCTGTATCCGCCGATATTAATCATCGGTTCTATGGCCAGAGTAAGACCCTCTGCAATCTTCATCCCTCTTCCTGCTCGACCGAAATTGGGAACCTGGGGCGGCTCGTGCAGCTTTTTGCCGATACCATGCCCCACAAGCGCCCTGACAACACTGAATCCCTGGGCTTCCACATGATCCTGAATCACCGATCCAATATCACCCAGAGTGTTTCCAGGTCTGGCGGTTTCGATGCCCTTATCCCGGGCTTCGTACACCGTTTTTACCAGCAGCATTGCCCGAGGATCAGCCAGTCCAATAACAACTGTATCAGCGGCATCTCCATGAAAACCGTCCTTAAAGGCTCCTACATCAATGCTGACAATATCTCCATCCTTCACTATCCTTTTCGCGGAAGGAATGCCGTGCACAACCTCATGGTTGATTGAAACACACACTGCCGCCGGATAACCGTTATAGCCAAGGAACGATGGTATCGCCCCCTCGGCATCGATAACTTTCCTTCCAACAGCTTCGATCTCCATTGTAGAAACTCCTGGTTCTATGAAGGATTTCATCTCTTCAAGAGCAAGTCTGACTATTCTGCCGGATTCCTTCATGAGATCGATATCTCCACCGGTAATTATACCCATGCCAGCAGCTCTTTTCTGATTCTTTCGAACACCTGATCTATTGTACCGGAACCATCTATCTTAAGAATTCTGTTTTCGTAGTAAGTCTCAAGGTGTCTGGTGAGGTTGTAGTAATGATCAAGCCTGTTCTTCATAACCTGCAGGATGTCATCACTTCGCTTCACAAAGGGTTGTCCGCATATGGGGCAGATATCCCCTTCTTTGGAAAGGGCACTGTTCTTACTCCCGTTTCCGTTGGAACAGGCACAGACAAGCCTTCCCGTAAGCCTTCTTATGACTTCTTCATCGGGAATATGAATAGAAACAGCACCGGATAGGGGTCTACCTGTATTCAGAAGAAATTCATCAAGACACTTCGCCTGTGACAGATTTCTTGGATAACCATCAAGAAGAAACTCATCGATGCTCTCTATCCTGCTGAAAACCTCTTCATTTGCTATTTCATCGCTGACAAGATTTCCCGATTCAACTATTTCGCGAATACGGTTTCCCAACTCTGAACCACTTTCGATCTCTTCTCTGAAAAGCATACCTGTTGAAATATGCTGCAGATCGAAGCAGGAGGATATTCTATCCGCCTGTGTGCCCTTTCCGGAGCCCGGTGGTCCAAAGAAGGTAATTCGCATGTTACCTTCTTCCTCTTATCTTGCCTTTACTCAGAAATCCGTCGTAGTGCCTCATGAGGAGATGTGTCTCGATCTGCCTGAGCGTCTCGAGGGCAACACCGACAACGATAAGCAGGCTGGTGCCGCCGAACATGAAATTAACATTGGCGTGCCTGGTCATGAGCATGGGCATAACTGCTATGCCAGCCAGGAAGATTGCTCCCGGCAGCGTAACCCTTACAAGTACCTTCTCGATGTACTTCGCGGTACTCTTACCTGGTTTCCTCCCGGGTATGAAACCTCCGTATTTCTTCATGTTATCAGCAAGATCCTGCGGGTTGAAGGTTATTGCTGTATAGACGTATGCAAAGAGAATGATCAGGAGGGTGTATATGGTTATATAAACGGCTCCCCCCGGTGCAAGGTGTGTGTTTACCCATGTATCTATCCCTGAATTGGGAAAGAACATCGCTATACTGCTGGGAAACATCATAAACGCCTGGGCAAAGATGACCGGTATAACACCGGCTGTATTCAGCCTCAGTGGAATGTGGGTACTTTGGCCGCCATAGACTTTCCTGCCCCTTACCTGCTTTGCGTAGGTAACGGGTATCCTTCGCTGTGATTCAGTCATGAGGACAACAAATGCCACAATAGCAAACATGAAAATGCCCAGGAAGATAGCGGTTATAAAACCGGTCTGCTGAAGCACAAACACGTCCTGATAGATGGACACCAATGCCCCTGGAAGCCTGCCCACTATGCCGGCGAATATTATAAGACTGATACCGTTGCCTATACCCCGCTCAGTTATACGTTCACCGAGCCACATGACGAATATCGTACCGGTTATGAGAGTTACAACGGTCTGAATAGTAAATGCAAGGCCCGGATGAGGTACTATCATCATACCCTGGCTGTTCAGGCCTATCAAGTACTGCGAAATACCAAGTCCCTGTATCATCGCAAGAAGTACCGTGCCATACCTTGTTATCTCCGTTATTTTCTGGCGTCCGGCTTCCCCCTCCTTCTTCAGTCTCTCGAAATAGGGGAAGACCGAAGTCAGAAGCTGTATGATGATCGATGCTGAGATATACGGCATTATGCCAAGGGCAAATACGGAGGCCCGCCGAAGGGCTCCTCCTACAAACAGGTCATACATGCCCATTAATCCGCCGCCGCCGCTGAACGCCTGGTTGAGAGCATCACCATCGATTCCTGGAACCGGTATATGGCCGCCTATCCTGTAAACCGCGAGCAGAAGGAAAGTATAGAATATTTTCTTCCGGAGCTCCGGAATCTTCAGGATATTCTCAAAACCACGCATTAAGAAAGCACCTCCACCGAACCCCCGACGGATTCAATCATCTCTGAAGCACTGGAACTGAATGAATGAGCACATACGGTAAGTGCCTTCTTCAGTTCTCCTCTTCCAAGGATCTTCACGGGACGGAACCGAGAAGAAACCAATCCAGCTTCCTTCAGTATATCTGGAGTTACAACACTGTCAGCAGTAAACCTCTCAAGACTCTCAACATTGACTATCTGAAACGTCTTTGCAAATCGTGCATTGTTGAATCCTTTATGGCTCATGCGTCTCTGTATGGGCATCTGACCACCTTCGAACCAGGGCTGAATACTGCTCCTGGCCCTCTGTCCCTTATGGCCTTTACCTGAGGTTCCGCCTGTGCCGCTGCCTCGTCCGCGACCTCGCCTGGAAGAGGCTTTAGTAGCCCCTCTGGCAGGTCTCAGATGCTGTAAGCGTCTCATTATTCAACCTCCTCGACCTCTAGAAGATGAAAAACTCTGTTTATCATCCCGCGTATTTCCGGTCTGTCAGGATGAACAACGGTTTGATGCAGTCTTTTCAGTCCGAGAGCTTTAAGAGTGCGCTTCTGCACTTCTTTGCGGCCGATCGCGCTTTTTTTCTGGGTTATTCTGAGTTTCCTGTCAGCCATCATTTCCCCTTCTGGCCACAGCTGCCTGCCGGTATCCGCTGACTCTGTCGATCAGAACAAGATCCTTCAGACCCGTCATGGTAGCTTTGACAACGTTATGAGGATTATTGGA
>JAGLOY010000137.1 GCA_023138735.1 Candidatus Aegiribacteria sp.
ATATGCCTGAACCGCCACCGGAAGCCAGATCCAGAAGCGATCCTGCTTCCGGTGGCGGTTCAGGCATATCCCATCAGGCGTTCCTCAATAGAGGACTGGAGCAGGCTCTGTCGGTTGAACGTGATCTGAAATGTCTGGGAAATATACAGTTCCGTTTCAAGTATATGTGTCGAAACCGGACTTCTGAAGCTGTTGGCGGTGACGTAAGACAATTGCCTGTAAGAACAGAAGTTATTGATACCATCATGATGCTGAATGCTCTACCTGAGATTCAAGGCATGTCAGTAATGCTGAAGGAAGTTTATCGAGTTATGAAGAAGGGCGGATATTTCATTATCAAGGTTTCAGAGCTTCCTTTTACGGGAGATTTAATTCCTCTGTCGGAGTTCGCACGGTTTGCGATGAATACTGATCTCTATTCAGGGTATGAGAAATTTCAATCAGATGCAGGAAAATCCGGTTTGAGAATACTCAAATCAGAGCGGTATGCTGAAAAGTCAGGGAAGTATTCACGCCTGATCTCATTCAGAAAATAGTTTACTGACACCATCAAAGGAAATCCGCTCTATTTTGTATGATATTTAAACGCTGAAGAGTATCTGCGTGTTGGGAAAAGCAGGGAATATAGCACAAAGTTTCGTTTGTTCAGACTGTAACTACTTGTCTGATACTGTCATAAATATATGCGGAATTATGAGCGTATTTTGCTCCATTAAACCCCTTGACAAACATGTATTTCATCTCTATTTCATGGCCATGCTTTTCATAAAAAGGGGTAACCTTGATCAGCTTCTCAAGTCCCTCACGGGGGATTACAGAGTGTATGTTCCTCACCGTATGGGGAACAGTACCGGCTATTCCCAACTGAGCGAGTCGGACACCGATTATGAAATAGGCGAGATCAGATCATTCGACCCGCTCAAATCATTCTATTTCCTTGGCCGAGAAAAGGTTGCGGAAGATTTCAAGCCTGATATTCTACGGGATGATAAACCTCCATGCATTGTGGGAGCCAAGGCGTGTGATCTGAAAGGTTTCAGAATACTTGATTTCGTTTTCATTGACGATGAATTCGGTGATCCCACTTACATGAAAGCAAGAGAAGATGGACTGATTATATCCGCCGACTGTACAGGTTTTAACGAAACATGCTTCTGTACCGCAGTAGATATCAATCCCTGGCCTGAATCCGACTTTGATGTTAATCTATCTCCAATTGAAGACGGTTTCATAGTCAATACTGGAAGCGATAAAGGCCGCGACCTTATCGAAAGCAATAAGAACCTGTTCACAGAAGCAACCGAGGCTCACGCCGAGGCTATCGATCAAAACAGGAAAACTATTAAATCCGGTGTTGCAAAGAGTGCTAAGGAGCTTCGAATTCCTGTTCCGGACAGACTCAGCCGGGTTATTGAAAAGCAGTACGAATCGAATATCTGGAAAGAAGCTTCCGAAGACTGTGTTGAATGCGGAGCATGCAATACCATATGTCCAACCTGTCATTGCTTCCTGCTGTACGATCAGAAGTCCGATTCCAGGCTTGCAAGGTTCAGAATATGGGATTCGTGTATGATACATGATTTCGCAAGAGTGGCAGGAGGAGAGAACCCGCGGGACAGGTTATGGATGAGGCTTAGAAACAGATTTGACAAAAAGTTCACCTATTTCCCTGAAGTGCTCAAAGAGATAGGTTGTACCGGATGCGGCAGATGCATTTCCGCATGTCCTGGTAAGATTGACATAAGAGAAGTCCTGGCCAGGCTGGAAGTATAATGAACAATCCATACCGCTCCATTGAAGCAGAGGTTCTGAAGGTAACAACCGAAACACCTTCAATAAAAACATTCCTTCTGAAACCAAAAGAAGAACTCACTTTCAAACCTGGACAGTTCATGGAGTTTTCGGTTCCCGGGTCAGGTGAAGCTCCCTTCACTCCATCATCAGATTCACATATTAATGACACGATGGAGATAACCATTGTGAAAGTCGGCAAAGTTACCGATGCCATACACGAACTGAAACCCGGTGATACCGTTGGTCTGAGGGGACCGCTGGGTAAGGGATATCCACTTACGAAATTCATAGGCCAGGATGTTATTGTCATCGGCGGTGGTGTAGGACTCGCACCGGTCCGGACTCTTATGTACGGCCTTTTCCACATGAGAGATCAGCTTTCCGGGCTTATCTACCGAGGCGGATGCAGAAATCCAAAGGAATTCCTTTACCGGAAGGAACTTGAGAAGTGGATGAAACGTGACGACATCAATATGAAACTTACGGTTGATGAGGGTGACGCTTCATGGAAAGGCCCTGTAGGAGTGGTCACTACGATAATGGATAATATTGATGTGAATTTTGACCGGGCAAAAGCTATTGTGTGCGGTCCACCAATAATGATGAAGTTTGCAACATTCAAGCTGCAGGAGCTCGGGGTTCAGGACAGAAATATCTATCTCTCCATGGAGAAGAACATGTCCTGCGGTTTCGGCAAATGCGGACATTGCAGAATAGGTCCTTATTACTGCTGCAAGGACGGTCCAGTTTTCACTTACGATATGATCCGGGAATACCCCGGAATCTGGGAGTAGGATACCTATGGAGATGAACAAAACAACGTTTGATCAGCTTCAAGGTAGAATCGATGCTGTAGCGAAGAAGAAAGACGGCAATAGGCTTTTCATAGACCTGGACATATGCAATTCCGATCAGTGCGAGGAATGCATCATAGAGTGCAGTTATTTCTTTCACCACATTAACAACGGGATTATATCCCTCATTGAACTTGCAACGTACGCCCTTATCTGCAGGCAGTGCGAAGAACCGCATTGTGTAAACTCCTGCCCCCGAGACGCTCTTGAAAAATTAGATGGCGGAGATATGCTTGTTAGGCATACAGCACTTTGCGTTAACTGCCGTTCCTGCTCACACGCCTGTCCATACGGAACCATATACCCTGAAATTGTACCTTATCTGGCAAATATCTGTGATTACTGCGAAGGCAGGGGAGATTATACCTGTGTTCCAACCTGTCCGTATGGTGCCCTGTCATCAGTTAAAGGGAATACTGAGGGAGAGAACGTATTCGAACTAGGCAATCGTCTGGTTGTTCATTCCACTCATTGGGACAGGAGCAACGCATGACATTTGTTTACCTGCTTGTGTTCGGTTTTGCAGCTACAGCGATACTGGGTCTTATTACCAGCTGGATTGACAGAAAAGTAACAGCCAGGGTTCAATACAGGGTCGGTCCTCCTTTTCTCCAGCCTGTATACGATATAGTGAAGCTTCTGGGCAAGGAAACCGTCATACCGGCAGGGGCATCCAAGATAACTTTCCTGATAGCTCCGGTTATCGGTATTTCCGGTGTGATAGCCGTTGCGACTCTCTTCTGGGTCAATCAGCTCTTTGCCGGTGGTTTCGTGGGAGACTGGATTGTAGCTATCTACCTTCTGGCAATTCCCTCACTCAGTATCATTCTCGGTGGATTCGCCTCAAGAAACCCTCTTGCCAGCCTCGGAGCCTCCAGGGAGATGAAACTTGTCATTGCTTATGAGCTTCCATTCATTCTTGCGGCGCTTGTTCCGGTAATCAGTTCACATTCCATTCGTCTGGGTGTTATCATCGACAGCCAGGCAGGGGGAGTATTTGCCGGCAACATTTCCGGTATATTGGCTCTGATAGTCGCCATTTTATGTGTTCAGGCAAAGCTTGCTCTGGTCCCCTTTGATATCCCGGAAGCCGAAACGGAAATAGTAGAAGGTCCGATTGTAGAATACTCCGGTCCGGGGCTTGCCATATTCAAGCTCATGAAGAATATGCTTTTTTTCACGCTGCCTTTCTTCCTTATGATACTTTTCTTCGGCGGATTAAGATTGAATGGAATCAACATCCTCTGGACGATCCTTGAATACGTTGGAATTGTAGCGATAATCACCGTCATCCGTAATACGAACCCCAGGGTACGGATAGATCAGGCGGTAAGGTTTTTCTGGGGTCCGATGACATTGATAGCTATTGTTGCCGTTATACTGGCATTAAACGGTTTATAGAAGGGTAAGGCTGCAACTGCAATGAGCCTCAAACTTAAAGCGCTCCTGAAATCACCCTGGGTTTTTCATCTGTCCACTGGCAGTTGTAACAACTGTGATATCGAAACACTGGACTGTCTTACTCCCAGGTTCGATATTGAACGTTTTGGTATGCTTCTGGTTGGCAGTATCAAGCATGCGGATGTTCTTCTTGTAAGTGGATCATGCAACAGGATGTCCGTTGAGCGAATGAAAGAGCTTTTCGAGCAGGTTCCAAAACCCTGCCTTGTGGTTGCAATCGGAACCTGTGCCGGTTCCAGAGGGATTTTCAAGGACAGTTACAACTGCCCGGTTCCGCTCGATAAGATAATACCTGTCGACGTTTACATACCCGGTTGCCCACCAAAACCGGAAGCTATTATAGCAGGTGCGGTAAAACTGATCGAGAAAGTTGGCAGTACCCTATGATAAGAGAAGAATTACTTCTGGATTTCACCAGCCGTTTTCACGCGGATATTCTTGATCTGGAAGACAAGTCCCATACGCGGGTATATGTGACTATCACACCGGAGTCTATTGTAAGAATTGGAACTTACCTTTTCAGAAATATCGGTGCCAGGTTTAATATCGCCTCAGCCACAGACCTTCCTCCGAAAATCGAGATCCTCTACCATTTTATTGTTGAGGATATCAATCTGCTCATCTCTTTGCGTGTATTTCTTGACAGAGATAAGCCTGAGATTGAATCTCTTGCGAAGGATATTGAGGCCTTTAACTGGATAGAGAGAGAGATGAGCGAACTTCTTGGTATTACCTTTACAGGCCATCCCGACCCCAGAAAACTTCTCCTGGCCGACAACTGGCCCGAAGGAGTATATCCATTAAGACAGGATTACGAGGAATGGGACAGAACAATAGACAGGACAAGGGGGGTATAATGGGTAAAACGATTATACCTATTGGGCCTTACCATCCTCTTCAGGAGGAACCGGAATTCTTTACCCTTACCGTTGAGGGTGAGACTGTTGTTGATATAGACGTAAGGATTGGATACAACCACAGAGGCATCGAGAAGCTATCCGAGATGAAAACCTTCGAGAACTGCACTTTCGTTGTCGAACGGATTTGCGGTATCTGTTCCACAAGCCACCCCTACGCATATACAAGAGCTGTTGAGGATATCATTCCCATGGAAGTATCCATGAGATCAAAATATATCAGAACAATTATCGCCGAGGGTGAAAGACTTCATTCTCATCTTCTCTGGCTGGGTCTTGCCGGTCATTTCCTGGGTTATAACACAGTTTATATGTGGGCCTGGAAACTCCGCGAGGAAATACTCGATGTCATGGAGATACTGTCCGGTAACCGGAACAATTACGCGATGTTCAAACCGGGTGGCGTTCGCAGGGATATAAATGCTGAAGATATTCCAATCTGTCTCAAGAAGATCGATTCCATTGTCCCAACACTTGTTATGCTGAAGAAAGCTGTCATTGACGATCCTGTGCTGCACGCCAGACTTAAGGGTGTAGGCGTTCTGAGCTATCAGGATTCCATTAACTTCAGTGCTCTGGGACCCACTTCCAGGGCTTCCGGGGTAGCCCGTGACGTCAGGAAGGATTCCCCTTACGGCGCATACCAGGAGATGGAATGGGACATGATCGTGACCAAGAACGGTGATGTCTTCGATAAAGCTGTTGTTCGCATTCTTGAAATGTTTGAAACGATCAAGATACTGAAATACTGTCTCAATAATCTCCCGGACGGTGAGATAGACGCAAAGATAAAGGATATTCCTCCCGGAGAGGGGATAGGTCATATAGAGGCTCCAAGAGGCGAGACTTTCCACTATGTTAAAAGCGATGGAACGAACAGGCCTCTCCGTCACAAGGTACGGGCCCCGACATTCATGAACTTTCCTACGTACAAGGCAACCGTGAAGGGCCAGACAATTTCAGATGCAACTATAATCCTTGCCGCAATTGACCCTTGCTACTGCTGCACTGAAAGGATAGCTGTGAAGGATGTTAAGGGCAGGATGCTCTATGATGGTCAGGATCTTATCCGGCTCAGCCGGGAAAAGACTGAGAAGATAAAACAGAGGATGGGGGGCAAATGAGTTTTAAACTGATAATAGACGCCCTTAAGAATCCGAACGGTATGTTCGCCAGTAATCCTCTATCGCTGCTCTGCGCGGCGTTTGCAACACTTTTCTTTGTCCTGATTGTAGTTTATTCACTTAAGCATATGAAAGGTCGCAAGGGTGTATGGCGCTATTACATATACACTGTCGCCACATATGTAAGCACCCTCTGTGTGCTGTTCGCGGCCAGTTTCATGATTCTACTGATATTCTGGGGATTGCTTGGACTTCTTCTATACCTGATGATAACCTTTGGGCGTAAGGAGGGCACTCCTGCGGCTGCCAGGAAGGCACTTGTTATTGTTGGCGCTACAGATGTCCTTCTGCTTTTCGGTATAGTTCTTGTATGGAAGATCACCGCAGGTTCTTCAGGATTGCAGGGTCTTCTTAATATGCCGATTACCGCAATGGGTATACCACTTTCAGGAACAGCATCGATTATCGCGTACCTCTGTTTCGCTTCGGCGGCATTTGCCAAAGCGGGAGCCATGCCATTCCACACATGGGTTCCCGACACAGCGGAGAACGCTCCAACACCTGTTACTGCTTTTCTCCCGGCCTCGCTGGATAAACTCCTTGGAATCTATTTACTTGCAAGAGTTACCCTTGATGTTTTCCAGATGACACCTGTAATGAACACGATACTGATGGCTATCGGCAGTATCACTATTGTTGCTGCAGTGATGATGGCCCTTATCCAGCATGATTTAAAAAGACTGCTTGGTTATCATGCTGTAAGCCAGGTTGGATATATGGTCCTGGGTATTGGTACGGGAAATCCTATTGGAATAGCTGGCGGTCTTTTCCATATGTTCAACCACTCCATCTACAAATCGTGTCTTTTCCTGGCGGGAGGAGCTGCAGAAAGGAAAGCCGGTACTGGCAATCTGGCAAAAATGGGTGGACTGGTTAAAGCGATTCCCCTCGTATTTGTGACATTCCTGATTGCTTCTCTGGCAATTTCAGGAGTGCCCCCGATGAATGGGTTCGCTTCCAAATGGCTCATTTATCAAGGTGTTATTGCATCTGGTGATTCGATGTGGGTTCTGTGGCTCATTGCTGCCATGCTGGGCAGCGCCCTGACTCTTGCCAGTTTCATGAAACTCATCCATGCGGTTTTCCTTGGACAGCCTTCCGAAGGCGTGAAGAAAATTCTTGCTGACAAGAAAGAAAAGGGTACTTGTATATCAACTGCGATCCCGCTTGTTGTCCTATCCGCTCTTTGTGTTGGAATCGGAGTATTCGCCTGGAAGATCCCGTTTGCTCAACTGTTCCGTCCTGAAATAAGAGGACCAGTTGATGCACCGGGTATCTGGCAGTCCGGAACCGCGACTCTTATGCTTATTGTGGGGCTGGTGATCGGTTATCTCATATACCTGGCCGG
>JAGLOY010000138.1 GCA_023138735.1 Candidatus Aegiribacteria sp.
GGGATGTTATTGGGGCTGGTCCAGTCGATAGTGTCCTGGCTTGATTGCCTTTTTACGATCAACGTGTCCTTGGGGCTCCTGCCGGTCGATTCCGGAGGGGTCCAGGTGGTAAGACATCCGCAGGCGCTGACAACAGCTTCCCCCCGGTCTACCGATTTTCGTATCATATCACTGCGGGGAATATTCCTGCTTACATTATCCCTTGAATTAACTGCTTCTTCAATTCTCTTTTGAAGTGTCATACTAATCCTTTCGTGAGTTGTGATACTTAACCGTAATTTCTCAGGTTCAGTAAAATACTCTATGTCAGTTAAAGCAACCACTGTCTTTCATAGAAGTGTAAAAAGGCTTATGTTTCACGCGGTGAAAGGGGAATACTCTGAAAAAGTTTCCAAGGCTATCTCCCGAAAATGCATGGTGCCTTTACGACTGGGGCAATTCAGCTTTCGTTACAACTATTGTAGCGGCGGTACTGCCTGTATATTTCGTCGAAACCATCTGCGGTAGCAGTTCGGTTAACTGGGCTTTTCTTGGAGTAAGTGTTTCAAGCAACGCAACTTCACTCTGGGGATATGCCATGGCTGCCGCGGCATTACTGGTTGCTCTGAGCGCTCCGGTTCTAGGAGCAGTGGCCGATGCAGGCGGAAGAAGAAAACAATTCCTCGGCGTTGCGACAGGTGTCGGTGTGCTGGCAGCGGCGCTTCTATCACTTACCGGGCCGGGAGATATCTGGCCGGTTCTCGGTCTTCTTATTGTCGGACAGATCGGATTTGCTGGAGCTAACGTATTTTACAACTCACTTCTTGTTTCAACAGTGGTACCCGCCAGAAGGGAACTGATTTCCTCCAGAGGCTTCGCCTTCGGTTATCTGGGAGGCGGTATTCTCCTGGCAGTAAATCTCCTGATGATCCGGAAGCCTTCCCTTTTCGGATTCGCTGATGCCTCAACTGCCCTGAAGTTCGTTTTCCTGTCTGTCGCCGCCTGGTGGACCATTTTCTCGATCCCCCTCTTCCTGCGGGTTCCGGAAGGTTCAAGCGGGGGCGAGAAGACCCTTGGCGGATCCTTTTCCAGGGGATTTTCAGCTTTCATCTCAACATTCCGGCATTTACGGACGAGGAAGAACATTTTCAGATTCCTTCTCGCATTCCTGCTTTACAACAATGGTATACAGACGGTCATTATGATGGCCGCTATCTATGGTAAAGCAGAACTCGGTCTCGATTCCGGTCATCTTATCGGTGCCCTTCTGCTGACCCAGGCTATTGGAGTTCCCGCAAGCCTGATATACGGCGCGATGGCGAAAAGATTCGGTTCAAAGAGAATGCTTTTTGTTGGAATCGCGGGCTATATCGTCATAATTTTCTATGCATTCTGGATGAAGAAAGCACTTGATTTCTGGATCCTCGCCTGTATGGTCGGTCTTTTCATGGGCGGGCTTCAGGCGGTCAGTCGGGGGTTCTTCTCAAGATTGATACCTGAGGGAATGAATGCAGAGTATTTCGGGTTCTTTTCGATTTCACAGAGATTTACAAGTATATTCGGACCGTTGATGTTCGCTCTAATTAACGATCTTACTGGAAGTTCAAGGCTGTCCATACTCTCGCTGCTGATCCTTTTCGTACTGGGAGGTCTTGTTCTTAAAACAGTCAGAAGTCCGGAGAACGCAGAATGATAATCGTACTCACACTTTTTTTCCTGCTGATCCTTGAGGAGATACTTCATAGACTCAACAGAGGTTCGTCATTCATGAATGTCGACCTTGCAGGTGATTCCGTTGAACAGGTTGAGCAGAAGGGCAGGAGCAGGATTACAAGGCTTCTCTCCTTAATACGTATAGTGCAGCTTTTTGTGTTCGCTCTTCTTTTCTCAGTTATTGCGGCCCGGTCGGGAATCAGGGTTATATACACTTCCTCCGGCCAGCTGGCGGGTCTCGTACTTCTTATCCAGGGAATCAGGATCCTGCATAGAAAAGTAATAAACCAGTGGGCAGTCCTTGGTGCTGCTGTAATCCTTCAGGCTCTTCTTCTGCTCCTGCTTCTGATAAGCGGTTTAACTCCGGGTGATTCTACTCAGATCACAGCTTATGATGCAAGCTGGATTGTGTCACTGATGTCATTCACAGTACTTTTTCTGCTTTCTGTCACAATGTCATTTGCCGGGACCTTCTACCTTCGCCTGCTCTCAAGGGAAGGAAGCGGTTTCTACTACTTTATGCCCTCGCTGGCATACTCGGAATACTGGATAAAAAGACTGACAAGAGTTACCGCTAACGGTGCCCTGGCAACTCTGCTCATGTTTGTTTTTCTTATCATCAATTACGGATACCCGGCAGGTCCTTCTATTCTGCAGATCGTGCTTGTGCTTTTTCTTCTGATTGCATTATCTCTTTTCAGAAGCAGCTTGAAACTGTATCATCCAACAGCGATCTTTCTTGTGATTGCAGCATGGGTCTTCAACATCGTCTGGCTTCTAGCGGATCTTTCATCACGAAGCAGCGGCTGGCTTGGGTAAACTGAGCAAATCTCTGATACTCCAGCTTCCATTGAACCCATCAGCCCCCCTTGAAACTACCGGAAACGTCCCGCTCGCTGGAGCTTCATTGGCAGCTGCCGCATCACTTCCACCGGAAATTGTCATTGATCAGAATACGGTTGATATGGCGGGAGATCGTTCTCTTCTCGAGATGATCGTAAGTCGATCACCTGCGCTTGCGGCCTTCACCCTTTACATGTGGAACACTGAACGAAGTCTCTGGCTTGCTAAAATGCTGAAAAAGGAGCTGCCAGGACTCATTACTGTCGCCGGAGGACCGGAAGTAACCAGGGATAATGAGTGGCTGAGAGCTTCAGGAGGTTTCGATCTGATGGTCGCTGGTGAGGGTGAGGAGCTGGCAAGTAGAATCCTCGATCCGGTCTCCGCTGCGAACATCATCAGGGACAATGGGAGCTTTCTGGACGCCGGTGGGATGCGTTTTGCTCCGGGAATGTACCCGAATCCCTGGCTCACTGGTTATCTGGATCCATCAGGGGGAGCATCTGTGTATGTTGAAACCATCAGAGGATGTGCCGGCGGGTGCGCGTACTGCTCATACAGGAGAACCCATCCTTCGCCAAGGGTGCTTGATGCAAAAAGTGCTCAGCAACTTCTTCGAGAACTCATTGACGCAGGAGCGGGAGAAATCGTTTTTCTTGATCCTTCCTTCAACAGCAGAGACGATCTTCATCAGCTTCTAAGAAGTATGGAAACGCTTGAAGCGGAATTCTTTGGAGAAATGCTGGGTGATCGTATCTCACCTGATATAGCATCCCTTATAGCAAATGCCGGTTTTAAAAACGTTGAGATCGGTCTTCAGACCGTTAACAGAGATACTCTTAAAAGAGCGGGGCGTCCAGCTGACCCTGAGATGGTGCTGGATGGAGCAGTTAACCTGAAAAATGCAGGTGTATCCCCAATTATTGACCTCATGCTTGATTTACCGGGTGACAATCCTTCGGATGCTATAAGAACGGCGCTCATGATCAGGGACAGGGAGCTTCACCAGCATGTACAGGTGTTCTACCTCTCCGTTCTGCCGGGGACTGTGATGAGACAGCAATTCGAGGGGAGGTATATGCCCTGTCCGCCGTATTACAGGCTCCTGAATAAGGGCATGGATGGTTTCGCCGAGGTAAGAGAGGAGATTGCGGATATTGTCGGATACGACCTGGATCTTGCCGAAAGACCCCTCTTGTTTGATGGCTGGCCGGGTACGGAACTTATTGATCTTGACGTAAATCCTGTTCTTGCCCGGCAGATGCCCTCCGTAAGACATGGAACAATCAGGATAACATCGGTCGATCTCTGGGCGAAAAGAAATCTCCTGCTTGAATTTGTTCGAACAAGACTGCAGGCGGATCCTTACTGTGTTCTCGATGTTATTCTATGTCCGGATAAGGAATTTCCGCTGGATCTTGTGGATATGGTGAGAAAGCTGGATGATCCTGTAGACTACTCCGGCAGAACGGCAAGGGCTCTCGGCAGGCAGGGCAACTTAAGGATTTGTATTCTGCTGGAAGGTTCCAATCGTTTCCGCACGGACTGGACAGTATCAGCAGCAGCCATCTGCACAGTGGTGCTGAACGCAGATTCTCCTGCAGAGCTTCGCGGTGAACTATGGGATGCCGGGGTTTCGGTGAGATTGCCCCGGGGGGACTGGAATCTGACTGAGCTGTCATCTGAAGTGCCAGCGCTACATCAGGTATTCTTCAGGGATAGATGTATGGAGGAAAGCTGGAGCAGAAATCTGGACATCTGACCGCGCACACCCTCGTTGACAAAAGTAGACTGCACTATATTCGCAAATACTTTATATGATTTTGCTTACAAGGAGTATTAGATGAATAAGATTGTTGTTAGATACGCTGATGGAAAAATACAAAAGGGTTTCACGAGTGACTTCTCACCGAACCGCGCGATGTTTCATCTGACAGGCATAAGTGATCAGAAGACAGAGGTTATTTACGTTAACAAGCTGAAAGCAGTTTTTATAGTGAAGGAATTCGAAGGGGACCCTCATTACCGTAAAGACTCGGATTTCGATGATTCCCAGCAGGTTTACGGTGCAAAACTTCGAATCCATTTCAGCGACGGTGAAAAATTAGTCGGTGTCGGGATGGGATATAAACCCGACAAAATTGGATTCTTTCTGACACCCTGCGATCCGGACAGCAACACTATAAGGGCTTTTGTTGTAAATGAATGCGTTGATCACGTAGAGAAACTATAACAGAAAAACCGATGGCATTCATTCGATTGCCACCGGTTTTTATTCTGCTTGCGATTAATTTTCGCTCTTAAGGCAGTCCGGAACCGGCTGCTTTCGATCGTAAGCAATGGGGATTCTTCCCTCCTCCACATGAAGGATCTCGCGACCCTCTTTGTGTCCGAGTTCGAATGCCTTGAGGTTCATCTCAATGAAACGTTTGGGAACCCTCTCCTTCATGGCTTTGATCCAGGCATCAAGGGTGAATAACCTTGTCAGTGAAGCAAGCATACCAACGGCAATTATATTTGCAGCCATGGGAGTTTTGAACTCCTGGATGCTTATATTGGTAAGGCTGTATTCGTACACTTTGCCCTCGGGAATCTGGTTAACAAATGTTGTGTCCACCAGTATTATTCCATCATCCCTGACTGATTTACCGAACTTGTCCGCGCTTTCCTGGTTCATTGCCAGAAGTATGTCGAGATTTCTGCAGTTCGGGTACAGGATTTCTTTCTTCGAAATAATGATATCCGTTCTGCTTGCGCCACCCCTTGCTTCCGGGCCGTAGCTCTGGGTCTGGCATACGTTGTAATCCGAATCAATGGCGGCCTCGGAGAATACTCTACCGGCAAGACCCAGTCCCTGACCACCCGCACCTGAGAGTCTTATTTCATAGTATTTCTTCATTTCTTAGCCTCCGCTGCCTTCCTGGCATTTTCGCAGAGTACCTCGTATCTGTCGCCATATGGGATGGAATCTCTGTCGACAAAGATGCCCCGAACTATTTTACCCTCTGTCTGACCCGGTTTCATGGCCTTTTGCTGACTCAGGTTTATCGTGTTATCCTTGAGAAGCTGCATCATCTCAACCGGACCTCCGAGACGATTCGCCCTGCCGAAATTAGTCGGGCATGGAGCGAGCGCCTCAACAACGCTGAAGCCCCTCTTCCGGAACGCCTTCAGGATCATATTGTCAAGCTCGGTTACATGGTAAACAGTACCCCGGGCAACAAACGATGCGCCTGCTCCGTCCATGAGTTTACATACATCAAAACCCGGTTCGATCATGCCGTATGGAGTAGTGGATGTTTTAGCTCCCGGAGGCGTGGTAGGAGAGAACTGACCGCCGGTCATACCGTAATTATTGTTGTTAACGATAATCGCAGTAATATCGATGTTGCGTCTGGCAGCGTGGATAATGTGATTACCGCCTATCGCAAGAGAGTCTCCGTCACCCATTACAGCAATAACATTCAGCTTAGGATTTGCCATTTTTACACCGGTTCCGAATGCCAGCCCGCGGCCATGAGTAGTATGAAGTGTATTGAAATCAACGTATACCGGCATTCTGGATGTACATCCGATCCCGGAAACCATTACGATATCATCTTTGTCCCATCCCATGGCATCTACAGCTCGGATAATGGAACCCATAACTATGCCTATACCGCATCCGGGACACCATACATGCGGAAACCGTTTCTTGGCTCTGAGATACTTGTACTCGTAAGGAATTGTCGGAGACATCAGATCACCTCCATAACGGCATCAACGATCTCTTCAGGCGTGATCTCATAACCGTCAATGCGGTGAAGCGGAACGACTCTTACGGAATCCCGGGTCATTCTTTCAACTTCGTGTATTATCTGTCCCTGATTCAGCTCCGGAACAAGAACAACATCCTTGGAATCCAGCATCTCCTTGACTGTTCTGTCAGGAAATGGCCACAGGGTTACGGGACGGAAGATACCGACCGTCTTTCTCTTCTTCCTCAGAATCGCCTGAGCGGCTAGTGCCGACCTGTAAACGGAACCGTAGGCGAAGATAACCACGGAGCTCTCCTCCACATCATGCATCTGTACATCCTCAAGTTCATCAAGTCTTCTGGTGATCTTATGCTTGAGTCTTTCCATTTTCGCAATTACTTCGCTCTCTTTTCTTGTGGGAAAGCCATGTACATCATGCGTAAGTCCTGTTACATGATACCTGTACCCGCTACCGAAGCTGGCCATGGGAGAGACGTTCGATGTCGATTCATGGTAATGTTCATACCATTCAACGGGAACATCCGGAATAGGCATAGGAACAACATGAACATCTTCCTCAAGCGGGAAAACAACTCTTTCCCGCATATGGCCGATGATTTCATCAGGAAGGAGAATAACGGGAGTTCTGAAGGTTTCGGAAAGGTTGAAAGCCTTGATTGTCAGCTCGAAGCATTCCTTAACATTACTGGGTGCCAGGGCAATGACGGGATGGTCTCCGTGGGTTCCCCACCTGGCCTGCATTACATCTCCCTGGGCAGCCTGCGTGGGTAAGCCGGTGGAAGGTCCTCCCCGCATGACATTTACAACCACAACTGGAACTTCCGTCATGCATGCATATCCCAGTCCCTCCTGCATAAGGCTGAAACCGGGCCCACTGGTTGCTGTCATGGATTTGGAACCTGCGAGTCTTCCTCCAATAAGAGCGCTGATGCTTGCTATTTCATCCTCCATCTGTATCCACTTTTTATCAAGCAGAGGCATGTACTGTGCAAGCAGCTCCGCTATCTCGGTTGATGGAGTTATGGGATAACCGGCGAAAAATCCAATGCCGGCAGCGATTGCGCCAAGTGCTACAGCTTCATTTCCCTGCACAAGTCTGGTTTCACCCCAAGGCACAATCATCTGGAATCACCTTCTCTATTTGCCTTCACTGGCTGTAAATGCTGCGTTTTTTCCTGAGTATCGTTGACTCGTCCCTCTCTGTCTTTGATAGCTATGGCAAAATCGGGACATCTTCTGGCACAGAGATAACACCTGACACATTTCTCCGGGTAAGCAACAACGGCCTTCTGATCCTTCATTTGCAGAACACTGGTAGGACAGAATTCAACGCATATACCGCAACCTTTGCACCAATTCGGAAAAACATGCACAAAGGAATCGGGTTCGGAGCGGATTCCTTCCTTCGGTGTTTTCTTCTTCTCCTCGACCTTGCCGCCTTTCTTCTTCCCGGCGGAGGCTTTCTTAGAAGGTGAGGATTTCTTAGCCATTGAACATGAACCTCCCTTATCTATCACACAGATAGACAAATGATTGCGCAGAAAGGCAGGATGCGAATCCTGCCTTTTGCGTTTTGAAACATTTTTCTGTTCCAGCTAATCTACGAATGATTTGAGAACTTCAGGAAGATCAGGTTTTCCGATCTCCTGGAGATCGTACCCTACTCTAACCACCGGTTTATTGATCTTGATTATCCGTGTCAGATCTATCGGGGTGGCTATGATAACAGCATCACAATCCGATGCGTTTATAGTCTGCTGAAGATCCTTCATCTGATCTTCACCGTAACCCATAGCGGGAAGAATAACAGCTTCTTCCCTGTCTGCGTAGTACTTCTCGAACGTGTCGATAATGCTGCCTACAGCAAAGGGTCTGGGATCAACATAGTCCGCTGCGCCGAACTTCTCGGCAGCGACGAATCCCGCACCGTACTCCATATCACCGTGTGTAAGTGTAGGTCCGTCCTCAACCACGAGTACTGTGGCTCCTGTAATGAGAGAGGGGTTATCTACTGTCACGGGGCTTGCGGCATCAATGATCAGAGCATCAGGATTCACAGCTCTTACATTGGCCCGAACCTCATCAACATCCTCAGGGTAGGCGCTGTCTATCTTGTTGATGACAACAGCATCGGCAAGCCTGAGATTGGTCTGTCCGGGATAGTAGGATATCTCATGACCGGGTCTGTGAGGATCAACTACTGTAATGGTCAGATCAGGTTTGTAGAAAGATGTATCGTTGTTTCCGCCATCCCACAGGATTATATCAGCCTCTTTTTCCGCCTCGCGAAGTATTGCCTCGTAGTCTACTCCGGCATAAATGACATTTCCACTTCTTATGTGCGGCTCGTATTCTTCCATCTCTTCGATGGTGCAGTTGTGCTTCTTGAGGTCATCAATAGTTGCAAACCTCTGAACTTTCTGCGCAACAAGGTCACCGTAGGGCATCGGGTGTCTGATAGCAACGACCTTCTTACCGGCCGCCTGCAGAATGTCAATCACACGTCTGGTCGTCTGGCTTTTTCCGCATCCTGTACGTACTGCGCATACGGCGATGAGTGGCTTAGTACTTTTTATCATGGTTTTTTCTGCTCCGAGCATGGTGAAATCAACACCTGCAGCATTGACTCTTGAACAGAGTTCCATGACAGTATTATCCGACAGGTCACTGTATGCCAGGACACAGAGCTCTATATCTTTTTCGCTGAGTATATTCTCGAGCTCGTCTTCAGCCAGAATTGGAATCCCGTCGGGATATAGATCACCTGCAAGTTCCGCAGGATATTTTCTACCATCAATATCCGGTATCTGCGTTGCGGTGAATGCAACCACATCGAAGTTCGGATTGTCCCGGTAGACAACGTTGAAATTATGAAAATCACGCCCAGCAGCACCGAGTATCAAGGTTCTAATCTTGCCCATCTGTCGTCCTTTCCGCAAGAGGATAAATGCTTGCGGGAAAGCAACAGCGAACCGCCGCCTGCGATTCGGCCTCTCCCATCTGCAAAAACTCCGGTCAATTGTAGACCGGGCACATCTTAACAAATCTCACAACCTGGAACGTGATTGTCAACTCACTTCACGAAGCTGATTTCAGTGAATATCATCGGTCCCATGCCATACACCGCCACCGACAAGGGATTGGGCTATGTTTGTAAGGTGATCACCAATACGCTCACAGTATTCAATGAAATCAAGCAGCGAAAGCCTCTTCAATCCGTCCTCGCCTTTACTTGTCAGGCAATCGGTATAGCTTTTTCGCGCATCGTCCTCGAGCCTGTTGAGTTTTGACTCAAGAGTAAGGACAGCAAATGAGGCTTCCCTGTCATGGGATTCAAGAGATAACTTTGTTGAGGCAAGCATTTTGGTTACCATCTCAGATGCCTGTACAGCTGCTTCGGCCAGTTCTCCAGATTCTATCTTGAAGTTTCCGGATATTCTGTCTCTGACCTCTACGATATTGACCGCATGGTCAGATACTCTTTCAAGATCGTTTATGGTGTGAATGATAACTGGCAATTTCAGTGACTGGTTCCTGTCAAGGTTCCGCTGAAAGAGTTTTGAAGCATAGATTGTAAGATCCCGCTGCATATAGTCTACTCTATCCTCCATGGACATTATCCTGCCCGATTTTGGATAACCCTTGAAATAGAAGGATATAGCCCCATTAACAGTAGCTTCTGCGAAGCTGGTCATTTTGACCATTTCACGTTCAAGATTATCAATCGCAAGGGCGGGAGAATCCAGAAGATTTTCATCAAGTAAAAGCTCGACTTCGTCGGTTTGATCTTCCTTCCTGTCTGGAATAATGAACCGGCACAGCCTCGCCAGTAATGGGACCAGGGGAAGAAAGAGAAGGGCATTGAAAATATTGAACATACTATGAGCATTGGCCACCTGCCTCAGAGAATCTCCCGAAGTTGATCTGACGAAGTTCAGCACAAAGCCGTTGTTGTTAGATATAAGCAGACCCATGTATATGGCGCCTATCACATTGAAAAGTGTATGAGCCATGGCAGTCTGCTTCGCTGCTCTACTGGCCCCGATGGCGGAGAGTTGAGCAGTTATCGTGGTGCCTATATTATCACCGAGGACCAGGTAAAAAGCTCCCTGCAGATTAATCAATCCTGCTCCGGCAAGCGTCATGGTTAATCCCACCGTCGCACTTGAACTCTGAATGATAGATGTCAGAAGCGTTCCAGCCAGGATAGCAAGTAAAGGATGTGTACTGAAATTCATGAAAAAGTTCTGTACTGCAAGGCTCGTCTTGAGAGGACCGAGAACATCCTTCATCAGTGTCATACCAAGGAAAATGAGACCGAGACCGATTACCACTTTACCCCAGAACTGAATCCGGCGAGTTTTTGCAAAGGCGTACATCCCGAAACCGACTGCGACTATGGGCAAGGCGTAATGCGTTAACTTGAAGGCTATCAGCTGACCTGTGATAGTTGTACCGATATTAGCACCTATTATTACACCAACGGCCTGCCTGAGAACTATCAAACCGGAATTCACGAAACTTACTGCTATAACTGAAGTGGCGCTGGAACTCTGAATGACAGCTGTCATAAGGGCGCCTGCCATCAGTCCCAACATCCTGTTGCTGGTTACCCTTTTAAGTATGCTCCTCATCTTGTTCCCGGCTACGGTCTGCAGTGATTCTGACATCATCTTCATGCCTAGCAGGAAAATCGCCAGACCACCAAGAATCTGAAAGATGATGCTCATTAAATCTACTGCCAGCGCAGAGAAATGAACTCTCTCTACTGAACCGTCGGGAAGAAATACACGCGCCTCGACTTTGTTGTTGCTTGTGCTGCTGCCCAGCCTCAGAGAAATAGCAGCGTATCCATCAGGATCCGTAAGAATAAGTACTGCTGAAAAGGCTCCCGATACCGTATCACCTTGCAGTATTAGAGGATCTATACCCTGGAAGGGATACGCGAGTGTACCGCCGTCGGAACTGATCCCGAACTCCACGGACACTCCGGCAACGGGCTCGCTGCGGGAGTCGGTTACCCGTATCAGGAGAGGATGGTCCAAAAGAGTATCTATTTTACCATTCTGAGAATTTCCGAATTCCTGAACAGTGTACTGCTCCGCTGCAAGCAGGGAGAAGATGGATATCAGGAGAATCAGAGCTGTTCGCATAGCAGCCTTTCAACACCCAGGCACATCTCACTCGAATGATCATGTGTCTGGCAAAACCGGACTGAACAACAATCCCGGGTACATCTTTATTAAATATCGATAAATCAGAACAATTATGACGGTGGGAATATAATAGAACCGCCGGGAAACAATAATTCTGAAGGGCAGATTGTTAGTTTCAACAGGATCGGCTGTTTGATAATAACCCCATGAGTTATTATACTGATTATGAATAAGTTTTCAGCTCTTCTGCGCAGTCTTAGAATAAGATCGTGGACGAAGAATCTCTTTGTCTTTGCAGGGATTCTTTTCGCAAGCCTCTGGAACGATCCGGAAGCGCTGGGTATTACCGCTCTTGGTGCATTTGGATTCTGTCTGCTTTCAAGTTCGGTATATCTGATTAACGATATAATTGACCGGAAACGTGACATCAACCATCCTGAAAAGAAGGATCGTCCAATAGCATCCGGAGCACTTTCAGTTCGTGCGGCTGCGGCAGCTGCAGCTCTACTAGCAACGAGTGTGATTTTTGTATCCTGGGTACTGGCACCAACTTACGCATTGGTTCTCAGTATCTATTTTGCAATGCAGCTGTGTTATTCCTTCAAGTTGAAACACGTTGTTATTCTCGATGTTCTTATAATAGCCACGGGATTCGTTCTGCGGGCTATAGCAGGAGTAACCCTGGCTATGGATGCTGGTTATAACCAGGTATCCATATCTTACTGGCTTATCGTATGCACCTTCTTTCTTGCCGTGTTCCTCGCCTTCGCAAAAAGGCGCTCCGAGGTCATCTCCCTTGGTAAGGATGCGGCCGATCACAGGAAGATCCTCGAGGAATACAGTATTCCTCTGCTCGATGAAATGATGGGAATAGCCACAGCGGCAAGTATCATCGGTTACTCCATATATACTGTTAGCGAAAGAACTCTGGAACTGGTTTCCACGAAACTCTGGATGACTATTCCATTCGTAACTTATGGCGTTTTCAGATACCTTTATCTTATCCATATAAAAGGTCACGGCGGAAGCCCCGACAGGCTGCTCCTGCAAGACAAACCCCTCCTCATCAATATCCTCCTGTGGGTTGTTACAGTAGCTCTTGCTCTGACACTGTATCCGGGTACTGCAACTCTTCAGCTGTGATTGTTACACTCGAGGCCAGGGCGAAGATCAACCTCGGACTGAGGATTCAGGGCAGGAGGAAGGATGGCTTTCACAACATTCGAAGCGTTTTCCAGGAGATCTCACTGTGCGACATACTCCGTATCTCAACAAGGCCTGGTAACGGTCTGATATCTCTATCATGCTCAGCCGCGGAAATTCCATCCGATTCATCGAACCTGGCCTGGAAGGCTGCGGATACCTTTCTGAACAGTACCGGGAAACTTCTGGACGTGGAGATAGAACTTGAGAAGAATATTCCATCCTGCGCGGGTCTCGGAGGTGGAAGCAGCGATGCCGCAGCCGTTCTGAGGGGACTGAATCGGCTTACCGGTGTTTCGAACATCGATCTCACTAAAATCGCTGAAACCCTGGGAAGTGATGTACCATTTTTCATCAAAGGCGGCACTGCTGTGGTAGAGGGCCGGGGCTCCCGGTTATCCCAAATCCCTGCTATTCCTTTCCATGCAGTTCTTATTCACCCGAGAGTACGGGTATCCACGCCCTGGGCATACAGCGCCTGGGACAGGGATTTGAGTACATCCTTGACAAACAACACTATGATTAGGCATTATTCACCCTCGTCAGCAGTATGGCATGAGGGTAAGCCTTTCCCGCTTAATTTGCGGAATGACTTCCTTCCACTGCTTGAGAAACACTTCCCTGAAATTGCGGAGCTGGCTCAGTTCATGACAGACAGTAAGTGCGAAAACTGGGGTTTGTCGGGATCAGGGCCAACTTTTTACGCTCTCTTCAGGCAGAAGAGCAGGGCACAGAGTTTCTCGAGAACACTGCATAGGGATTTTACCATATGCAGATCAGCAGAAACTGCTGGGGCGTCGTCAAATGGTTAAGACACAGGGTTTTGGTCCCTGCATTGGGGGTTCGAATCCTCCCGCCCCAGCCACTGTCCCGGAGTAGCCGGGAGGGAGAAAGGATATAGTAATGCCTGAGAAATATTCACTGAAAATCACCGAACGCACCGAATTCGGTTCCAGAGTGGCAAGAAGACTGCGCCGCACAGGATCTGTACCGGCAGTTGTTTACGGTAGAGGCGGTGGAGAACTGAAAATCTCGGTCAACGAGAAGGACTTCATGGATACGGTAGGTTTCTCCACTTCAACCGGAATAGTCAACCTGAAGATGGGCAGAAAATCTCCGCTTACCGCTATCGTCAAAGATATCCAGTGGGATGTACTCACAGACAGACCTGTACATATTGATTTCCTGAGGGTATCCGCGGACCAGATAGTATCCATCCCGGTTCACGTACACATTGAGAATATCCCCACTGGCGTTTTGATGGGCGGAGTACTCGAACACGCTCTTCATGAGATCATCATTAAGGTAAGGGCGAAGGATATCCCGTCAGCCATAAGCCTGAATGTTGAAAATATGGACATTGGCGATTCCATGCATCTTTCAGAGATCACGCTTCCTGAAGGTATGACTCTTGATATGGATCCTGGTCTTGTGGTTGCTTCAGTTGTTGCACCCAGTGTTGCCAAGGTCGAGGTCGAGGAAGTGGAAGAGGATGAACTTGCCGAAGGTGAAGAAGCTCCTGCCGAAGGTGAGGAAGGCGCTAAGGAAGATAAGAATGAGGGATCTTCGGAATCAGGAAAGGAATAATCCTTGTCAGTTCCCCGTCTTGTTGCCTGCCTAGGTAATCCCGGGGATAAGTACAGAATGACATGGCACAACGCCGGTTTCTGGGTAGCCGATATACTGGCACTGGAAGCCGGCGTTCATTTCATAAATGCGGGTCTTTTCAACGCTTCAGTTATTCCGGATGGCCCGGATCTCATAAAACCGACTGTCTATATGAACAGAAGCGGCAGAGCCATTGCGGCTTTCCTTGACAGCAGGGGTTACAATGCCAATGAACTGCTGGTAATCTGCGATGACATCAATCTCGAACTCGGAAGGCTTCGACTGAGGGACAGCGGTTCTCATGGAGGTCATAACGGTTTGAGAAGCATCATTGACTCTCTTTGTACCGAACAGTTTTCCAGATTGAGATTGGGTATC
The DNA here is from genome assembly GCA_023138735.1 of Candidatus Aegiribacteria sp. Lineage (GTDB taxonomy): Bacteria > Fermentibacterota > Fermentibacteria > Fermentibacterales > JCC-6 > Aegiribacteria. Next base: position 14,636 of record JAGLOY010000138.1, read on the forward strand.
GGATCCCCGTCAACAGGGGATGACCTGGCCGATTACGTTCTGGATACGGTGCCGGAGAAGCTGGAGGAGGAAGCCTCTTTAATGGCGCATAACGCCGCAGACTGCGTTACACTTTACCTGAGGGAAGGTCTGACCTCCGCTCAGGAGCGGTACAACAGAAGACTGGATACTTAATCCGGATCGACAAAAAAGATGCCGGTTGCATAAGCAGCCGGCATCCATTCTATTTCGGTTGTTCTTACTGAGACATCGCTCCGAACACCCCGATCGCCTGCCCGATGAACACGGACAATTCCGTACCTTTCACCCTGAAATTCTGGTTTAGACCACCACCGGTGAAATCTACTTCCATTTCCAGCCAGACAGGATCAGCATCGATAGGCGGCATGTCAAGACCGGACATGCCCATCGCCATATTCACGTATCCGGGAATATTGATAAGCATCGCCATCTCGGAGGAGCTGGAGAAGTTCTGCATCTCCGGCATAGCTCCGGCAGTCTCGCCCTGATACGTTCCGCCCAGCAGAAGAGGTACTGTTACTGGTTCAGGAGCCATTTCCATATAGAGAATACCATCCGCAACGGTCATCCAGGCTGTCCAGGCTACACTTTGGGCCATGGGAATACTCTCTACTACAGAATCCGGCTGCATGGCTGTCATGTCCATATTCATACCGAATGTTACCCATTCATAGCCCTCGTAATCGGCATACTGAGCATCGAAAAAGGTCAGTCCCGGCATATCCATGAACTCCGACATCATGGAGATCTGGAGTTCGTAGGCTTCCTTCACATCTTCGAGGGAAGTACCCGCGGGCATTTCGTAGACAGCTACGATATGCATTGGATTATCAACATCGAACGTCATGGACATCGCAGTATTACTTGCGGCTTCCGCCCAGAAAGTAACCATGCTCTGCGGAATATCATCCAGGTTCAGCGCGGTAAAGACTGCATTCATGGCAGCGGTACTGGTTGACGGATCAATGCTGACCCTTCCAACCAGAACGTTACCGGCAGGGACCAGGCCGCTAAGATCTTCGATTTCAACTGGAACTATATACTCATCAAGTGATGAACCCGGAACGAACTCGGTTGAGGAGGATCCGGTAATGTACTCCGCTCCAAACGAGAGTACACAGCTCACCGATTTTGTTTCGGTCAGCACCAGACCGATAGCGTCGAAATAAATGCCGATCACATTCTGCATTAGTTCCATATTCATGTCACTGTCGTAACTCATTCCACTCAGTATCTGGGGCTCCAGCATCTGAAGCTGGCTGGCCATCATTGGACCGAATGACTCAATATTCGCGTACATGTAGAAGCTGCCGTCAGGAATAGCAGGCAGATTCGCCGGAAGGCTGCCGTCTATGTTGTCAAGCATATTCTTAAGCCCGGCTCTGCTGCCGGCTCCCAGAAGCAGGCCATTCGTGTGGCAGAAGTATATATTTCCGAACTCAACAGCTATTTTGCTTACATCGTAGCCCTCCAGCGGTTCTCCAGCTTCCGGAATGATCCCGATATTAGCCCAGAAGATAGCGGGATCGGTTACCGTCAGCGCCGCTCCTATACTCTGAGGCATCATGCTCTCCATGAAGAAGACCATACTTCCATCGATATCGATACCCAGTTTGTTTCCCACTTCGGACATATCCGCGCAATCAAGAGCGGAAAGAATCCACCCCGATACTGCGCTTTCGCCCAGAAGTGCTATCCCGGAAGCGTAACCGTCTATGGATGAAATAACAACTGCAGGATTGACAATGGCTATGGAGAAGAGAGAAGCTTCAGGGAGTACATCAAGAGATGAGGCTGCAGCCCCCTCCTCCGGCTGTGCTCCGCATGCGACTATCAGAACCGAAATTATAACCGCCAGTATTTGAATGGATTTCATGATTCCTCCTAATTGAACCCATTACGAACAACGTACTTGCACTATTGATACATAATATTATACATGATTCCTGAGATATGCCAAAAAATGAAGCTATTCATATTTTTTCGGGTTTTCAAATCCCGCTCGCGCAATTAGAATATGACCATGAAGAACGAACCGGATCTATTTTCCAATACCGTCTCCAGCGGAGAAGAAATCAGAATTCTCTATCTGGATACCGAGACAACCGGTGTGGACACTGAAACAGCTCACGTATGTGAAATAGCATTCTTGCTAAGTACCTACGAAGGCTTCATCAGAGTACCGCAGAGTGATGTCAGAATTCAGGAGCTGATACAGCCGCCGGAGCCTGTACCTCCGGAAGCTTCAGCAGTTCATCACATAACCAACGACATGCTGGCGGGAAAACCCGCTCTGGAGGATATTTCAGAGAGAATAAGCGATATTGTAAGCAAAGCTGATTATATCTCCGCACACAATGTCCCCTATGATCTGGCTATACTAAAAAGACAGCTCCCGCACATTTTCGGTAAAATAGGGGAAGAGATTAAACTGGATTCCCTGAGGCTTTCGAGACACATCTGGCCCTCTATACCGTCCCATGCTCTCCAGGCCCTCAGATACAGATTCGATCTGGGTACGCATATCACAGGTGATGCACACAGAGCAATGTTCGATGCAGAACTGGTCCGATCCCTTATTGAATACATCCTTCGGATGGATCTTGTAACAGAGGACAGCTGGGAGGATCTTGTAAAATATACAAGGTCAGCTCTTGAGGTTAAGATATTCTCCTTCGGCAAGTATCGCGGAAAACTGGTTGAGGATATAGCCGCACAGGATACTGATTACATCAGATGGCTCCTCAGGCAGGAATGGATTCCAGCTGATTACCCGGATCTTTACCATACCCTGCTTGACAGGACATCTGGAAAGGGGAAAAAATCGTGAACCTTCCGCTCAGTGATGTCTATGTAGTTGAAGGCAGGAACTCGCTTTCCGGAATTCTTCAGCCCTGCGGCAGCAAGAACGCGGCGCTGCCCATCCTGGCAGCCTCTCTTCTGACTGACAGCGATGTCACGCTGCATAATGTTCCAGATATCCGGGATGTAAGATCTATGATCTCACTTCTTGTGAGTGTAGGTGTATCAGTCACCCGCCTCGGCAGCGGCTCTATACGTTTGAACGCATCCAGCATCAATCCGGATAGCATCGACTCGTCTGCCTGCAAGGAGATCAGAGCTTCAATACTTCTCGCAGGGCCTCTCGTGGCAAGAACCGGCCGGGCCAAGCTGCCTCCTCCCGGAGGAGATATCATAGGCAGGCGTAGACTCGATACCCATTTCCTAGCACTTGAACAGATGGGAGCAGATGTACGTTTCGAGGGTAATATGCTCTCCTTTTCAACGGATGGACTCGCCGGTAAATCTATTTTCCTTGATGAGCCTTCGGTCACAGCCACCGAGAACGCAATAATGGCCGCGGCTCTGGCTGACGGAGATACAGTCATCTATAACGCTGCCTGCGAGCCTAACGTTCAGGATCTGGCTAACATGCTTGTTTCGATGGGAAGCAGAATAACCGGTATTGGAACCAACCGGATGTTTATAGCTGGATCAGACACTCTCCTCTGCGGCACTGAACACACCATCACACCCGATCATATAGAGATAGGCAGCTTCATCGGACTGGCAGCATGCTGCGGCGGAGTGATCAGGATACCGGATATACCATCGAATATCCTGAAACCAATCATGAACGGCTTTTCCAAATTAGGCATTACTGTCGAATCCGATACAGAATATCTTACAATTGACGGCAGGCGGGAACTTGTGGTTCAACCTGACCGAGGTGGTTCTATACCCACCGTGTACGATTCTCCATGGCCCGGATTCTCTCCCGATCTAACAAGTACGGCAGTGGTCGTCGCTACTCAGGCAAAGGGAACAACCCTGATTTTTGAGAAGATGTTCGAGAGCAGGCTGTTTTTCGTAGATAAACTGGTGGCAATGGGTGCCGGAATAATACAGTGTGATCCTCACAGAGTTGTCGTTTCCGGTCCTTCAAAACTGCATGGAACAGATGTGATCAGCCCGGATATAAGGGCAGGGATGGCTCTTCTGACGGCCTCTCTGTGTGCAAGCGGCACCAGTATCATTCGAAACGTGCACCAGATCGAACGAGGTTACGAAAACCTTGTAGAAAGATTGAATAATCTCGGTGCACGTATAACAAGAGAGTCTTGCTGAAGATCCCTATATTTCAGCCAAATCAAGTGCATTAATAACCTATAACAGGAGATATATATTATGAAGATCCCTGCAATTCTTGCTGTAATCATTGCATTACTGGTTTCCTGCGGGGAGAATCCCGCAGAGCTGGAACAATGGCCCGATGGTGCTTACCTCTATCTGGCAAGCGTTTATCCCGACACGTCACTATCCTGGTCTCCCGGTGGAAGCGTAATGCTATTTACCTCCTACTACAATGCATCTTACTGCATTATAGGTTACGATGGGATTACGGAACCAATTGCCGTTGCGGCTTCCTATGATGACGAATCATCAGGGCCGAATGGCTGCTGGAGCGGCGAGCAGGGATTGATAGTGTATACAACCTTCAACACCGATTCAACCTCAACTGTTAGAACCGTACCTGGTAATCTGGGTCCGATGCTTGTGGTTGTAAGCAATGGAAAGAATCACCTGCATCCCACCTGGACCGCAGGTGAGGATTCCCTTCTTCTGTGTACCTATGAAAATGACTACTGGGGACTGTGGAAAACCGATTATCACGAGGATTCTCTTCTTACTCCCGTTGAATTCTATACGCCGCAGTTCGACTGCCTGCGTCCCTCATATTCCCCTGATGGTCAATGGATCCTCTTCGAGGTTTCCTTCGGCAGCCATTCGGATATCTGGCTTATAAGGCCTGACGGCTCCGACCCCCGCGCGGTGATCGAAGATTCATACGATAACATCCATCCATGCTGGGGTCCGGAAAACAACTGGTTCGCCTTCTCTTCAAACAGATCTGGCAGCTACGGAATATGGATAAGCAACCTGGATGGTTCCACTATCGTTCAGGTAACTGATGATCCTGAGGATGATATTTATCCCGCATGGAATCCCGGCGCGGGCTGGTTCATATTCTCTTCGAACAGGATGAATGGAGATGCAAATTACGATATTTTCAGTATAGAGGCTCCCGCTTACTGATATCTACCTGAAAATATTACAGATGCAGGAAGACCCCCGGCAGTGCCGGGGGTCTTCCGCTTTCAGAACTCGATCTAGTTGTTCAGCATGAACTCTATTACGGACATGAGTCCTGTAACAAAGTCGGGATCGCCCGGATTAAGATCCAGGCCCTGTCCCTCGCTTATGCAGATGAACCATGCGAACCTGAAGTACTG
>JAGLOY010000139.1 GCA_023138735.1 Candidatus Aegiribacteria sp.
CATACTGCATTACTTCGGTGGGACATATAGAGTAGTAAACCCCCGCGCTGTCGCAGAGGGTCATAAGGCTCTGGAATGGAATGTTTGAAGCCTTCCCTGCGAAATTAACGGCATCGAAATTCAGCCATGACAGTTCGCAGAGAAGTTCAAGTGTGATGTCCTTTGTAAACATATTGGAGCCAAGTATCCTCATGGCAAGGATTGGTATGTCGTTATCAGAGGGAGCATCTGCAAGTGCTGTGGAGATGAAGATAAGAGATAATACTAAGATTATTATTCGAAAACTGGGGGGGGGTGCCATAATACTGTCCTTTCCAGCGCGGAAAGGGATAATACTTGTCTGGCATGGTTATTCCTGACTGCGCAGGGTTAAAGAATGATGTTCATTCATTTAGCTTAAAAAGAATACATCCCGTTTTTGGTGGTTGTCAAGTGAGAGGACCACAGGGTATATGTCAAATTCCTACTATTCCTTCGGAGCTCATTTCACAAGGATATACACAGATTCGTTATCGGGAGAGCAGATAACCGCCGTCTCCCCGTCATTGCTCACATCAATGCTTGAGGGCAGACCGAAATCCATCGTTCTCTGTTCCATCTGACCGCTCTCTGCAACTATCACCATCCCGGTTCCCGGGCATGTTGCATAAGCGAAGCTGCCGTCGGGCATTGCAGCCGCGGCTGTCGGAGTGACAGGGAATGTTATCATCTTGTATAGTGTGCAGGTTTCGGATTTTATGAACCATAATTCGTTGCTGCCATCTACAATTGCGCAGATGTAGCCTGAAGGACCCGGAAAAAGATCGTACACTTCACCGGGAACGGAAACATTTCCTATCTCAGTCCAGGTGTCGGTATCGTATCCGGTAATCAGGCCGCTGGCGCCGTCCGCGATGTAGAGAAAGCTGTTCTGATCTGAGGCAATGCCCTGACAATCTCCTATGGCCATGTCCGGGACAACGGTTACTTCCCCTGTTACCAGATCGATCATTCCAATACTGTCATTATCCATGGAAACCCATGCCGCATCACCCTCGGAAGATACCGAAACAAAACTGCAATCCACAGGTAATTTCAGGGGATCTTCGAGAAATGCGCCTGAAAGATTCACAGGATAAAGAAAAGAACCGGTGAGAACATAACCGAAACCGTCCACATCACTGTCCGCGATGTCATCAATTTCTATCCCCAGATCAATGACTGCTTCGTTTTCCCCGTTAATGATATCTACAACAACAAGGCTGTTCCCGGCGGCAACAAGAGCAATATCGTAATAGTGCATGCATTTACATAGGGAAGGTAACCCGATGCTCGTAAAGGATATCTCAGCGTCGATTTCTGCGGGATAACCCGGTATAGAGATATCATCCTCATCGAAAATGCATGATAGCGAGAAAAGCACCAATACAGAGATAATTCCTCTTCTCAATACTCCCATTGAACCTGCTTTCAACCTGATACCTGTATCCTTACATCGCGCTTGCGGGGACGATTATCATGATCCACAACAACTATCTGCTGCCACGTTCCGATCAATACTCTACCATCCACAACAGGCAGCGTAACGCCGGGCCCCATAAGGGAAGCTCTCATGTGGGAGAAACCGTTGTCATCACCCCATGTTTCCGAATGACGGGATCTGATATTCTCTGGAACGATCTTTTCAAACAGCTCCTTCATGTCCTCAACCAGCGCCGGTTCGTATTCAATTGTGGTAACTGAGGCCGTTGACCCTATTACTGTCACAGCAACCAGACCATCTGATATTCCCGAAGCAGCTACTGTGGATTGAACCTCACCTGAGATATCGATTATATCAGAGAATCCTGCAGTCGAAACCGTTATCGTTCTACCATGAACCATCAGAGATCTACTCTTTGCCGTTGAAGCAGAATGTGCATAGTTTATCCCCGGGCAGTCCGATAGCCTCGATTAGATCATCCAGCCTCTGATACGAAAGAGATGTGAGTCGGAGCCTCTTTCTTATTCGCTCTATCATCTCTGCATACTCGAACGAATCAGGATCGAGATATGCCGGCGGAACCTCTTCACCGGTTCCCTCAAGTTCCTTTATCGCTCTTCTCCCTGCGAGGTCCATAAGCGAACGGGATCTGGAAAAATTGAGATACTTGCATCCAAAAACCAGCGGTGGACATGCAGGCCTCATGTGTATCTCAGCAGCTCCTGCGTCGAACAGCCTTTTTACTGTATCCTGAAGCTGTGTACCCCTTACTATGGAATCTTCACAGAAGAGAAGCCGTTTGTCCTGTATCAGTTCCCGTATGGGAATGAGCTTCATCCTGGCAACAAGGTCCCTCTGTTCCTGTTTCTGAGGCATGAAACTTCTCGGCCATGTAGGCGTATATTTCACAAAAGGTCTTCGGTAAGCTATCTTCGCATAATTAGCATACCCTACTGCATGCCCCGTTCCTGAATCGGGAATACCGGCGACCATGTCTACTTCGGTACTGTCTCTACGGGCTAGACATTCTCCGCATCGGTTCCGAACATCTTCCACATTTAATCCTTCGTAGTTCGACGCGGGAAATCCGTAATAGACCCAGAGGAAGGCACATATGCGCATCTTCTCCCCGGGGGCTTTCTGACGCTCAAAACCCTCTGAAGTTAGCAGTACTATCTCTCCGGGACCCAGTTCGTATACAAATTCGTATTCCAGATTGGGAAAGGCACAGGTTTCAAACGTCACTGCTGTAGCATCACTCTTTTTTCCGATGGATATGGGTGTGCGCCCAAGTCTGTCTCTTGATGCATAGATACCCTCATCCGTGAGAAGCAGGACAGAACAGGAACCATCGATTGATTTCTGGGCTCTTTCTAGGCCAGCAACGAATGAATCCTCCTGGTTTATCAGCATTGCGACAACTTCTGTGGGATTTACTTCTCCGCCGGTCATTTCGGTGAAGTGACCAGATCTGTTTCGAAATACCCCTTCCACGAGTTCGCTCATGTTGTTAATAACACCAACTGTAACTATTGCGTATCTACCCAGGTGAGAACCGATTATCAGGGGCTGGTCTTCGTAATCGCTGATGACCCCTATTCCTGTTGAACCATCCATATTAGCAATATCATCCTCAAATTTGGATCTGAACTGGGCGTTTGTGATATCATGGATTACTCTGTGAATTCCCTCATCGCCTTTAACTGCCAACCCACCCCGCATGGTTCCGAGATGTGAGTGGTAATCGGTTCCATAGAACAGGTCAGAAGTACAGCTGTCCTTCGAGACAACACCGAAAAATCCACCCATGAAAAGCCTCTCAATCCAGATTGTTTTATAAGTCTTCGGAAATTCTGCCGGCCGTATCCAACTGCCAAGTATAAATAGATCCGGACAGAGGTGACTACCTGCTAAGGATGATAAATGGAACCGATACAGAACCGGAATCGTAAATTCCCGTTGCAGTATAAAGTCCTCCTGGTAACATGCTGCCGCTGGAGTCCCTGCAGTCCCAGATGATTGATTCTCCTGCAGTTATAACCGAATTGCTGAAGCTTGCAACCTTTCGCCCGGTAATGTCGTATATGGCAAGACCCTGAAGAGATATCATATCAGAAGAGGCAAACATTTCTATGGTTACGGACACCGATGCAGGATTCGGAAATACACTCATGGCTACTGAACTGCAGGATTCCGGAATCGGGCTGATGCCGACAGAATAAAGGTATGCAAATGCTCCCATCAGATTCGGTCTTGGTCCTATGTTACCAGCAGGTGGAAAGATCTGGAGTGTACCTGTATTTACAAGAGTTGATCTGAGCAGTGCAGGAGTAAGGGTACTTGCGGGATTGCCGTTGGCAATCCAGTATCCAACGCAGCATGCCGCTGCTCCGGCAACGATCGGAGATGCGCTGGAAGTGCCGGAGAATGTAGCGGTATAGTAATAATTCGGACCCATCGCCGAGTAGAGATCGCTGTAGCCCGTTGTAACCACATCCTCCCCCCAGCCCTGAAGATCGAATCGAGGTCCGTAGCTGGAATATGAAAGCCTCTGCAGATCACCGGCTGGCCAGGGCCCTCCGGCATATGCGCCACCCGCTCCTATGATCATCGATCCATTGTCTCCAAACCAGTTGAGAGAACCGGTGTTTATATTGCCGTTGCCGCCGGCCTGAACAACATGTATACCGCTTGCAACAGCGGTCTGGATTGCGGCGTAAACAGCGTTGTAGGTTTGAGGATTGGGTGAGTAGTTCAACCACCATTCAATCGGAACGTAGCCGCCCGATCCAGTGTAATCCCATTGCTGTTCCAGCAGAATCACATCTCCTGCTGAGAGGTTTGAAATCGCCACGATGATCGCTCCGGCTACGTTCCATTGCGGTGAAGTACCGTAATAGGTGCCGCAGGTCTTCAGGTTTGCTCCGTAACAGATTCCTGTTGTGCCCCAGCCGTTAAAATCCGATACCATTTCTCCAATAACGGCAGTACCATGATTATTATTGCCGAAAGGATCCTGCACTTGAGAGTTTATCTGTGAGCCTGGGGCCTTTGTCAGGTCTGCGTGGGAGTAGTTCCAGCTGTACTCAAGGTCGCAGACCGTCACACCGAGCCCGTCTCCTCCAGGTTGTGTCCATGCGTAAATGGCATCGATTCCTGTGGGGGTTAATGAAGCAGCATTGAGGTATCCCTGTGAACTCTGATAATTCGGCGGCTGCGGGAGGGGCTGTGGTAGAGGTACCGGCATAGCGCTGATGATCCCGGGAAGTTCCTGCAGCATCTCAGCGAGTTCCCATACATCCATATCACCCTGGAACCGAAGCCTGTAAATATTGTTGAGATTGTATAGATCATTGTCTGTAAGGAGTTCCCCACTCGACTCCATTTCATCTATATCTTCCTCTGCTACCGTTGATATCCTCTCCCATTGATAACCCGTCGTACTGGCAAGCACCTCCTCAAGACCATCAAGAACTCCGCTATTAGAAATATCGATAAGAATTCCGCACCTCAGTCTCGCGCCCTGCACGAACATCACTTCGATAAGATTATCTTCAGATAAGTAATACCCCTCTGTATTCCCTGCAGAAGCAAACGTGATAAGAAAGACAAACAGTAATGCGCTGACGTAATACTTCATTTTCGGCCTCCCCTTTTTCAAACCCCATTGTATACTGCAACAGCCACATACAGTAGAGATAATAATATTTACTGCGAATGTCTACAATCAGTATTATCTGCGGGTAAGGTTATGGATGTATAGAATGAAAAGGGGAGGCGTAAACCTCCCCTGCAGTCTTAAGCTGTATCTCTTAGTTAGAAACGGTTGGAAGCCCATCCATGAATGAATCCAGGGATGCACGTACTTCCGCAACAGGCTCCGTTATGCTTTCGCTTATTTCCATGATCTCACTTCGTGCGGATACAAGCTCTGCCCTCAGAGCGTCAAGGTCTTCCTGAAGTCCTATTATATCGGGATCTGTTTCCCGCAGCTCCGTCAGTTTCTCCGAAAGATCATCAAGAACAATCAGCTCAGGGATAAGCCATTCGAGAGAATCGGTTAAGGCGGCAATCTCATCCAGCTGAGCCTGAATGCCGTCAAGAATATCGAGACCAGGGATCTCTATTTCCGGAAGATCGGTATCGGGTACATCCGGAACATCGAGCCCGCCGAATGCAAAAGCACCTGAAACGAGTATCATTAAAGCTATAGCATACTTTCTCATATTACCCTCCTATTGTTTATGAAAAGTGTCTCTTACTCTAACCTCCTGAAGGCACAAATGTAAAGCCCCGGTAACGAAACGAGTATTATCCCGTAAACCCTTAACCAGAATGGATTTCGCTGATTATTCAATGACTATATAGAAAAAGGGCAGCTCGATGAGCTGCCCTCCTCTATAAATAGATAGCTGGCTTTAGCGCTTATCGTGAGCGAAATCTACTCTAAGGCTGCGTCCATCAAGTTCTGTATCGTTCAGAGCTTCCGCTGCTGCAGTTGCTTCTGCTTCGGTATCAAAAGTAACAAAACCGAAACCGCGAGACCTTCCGGAATCACGTTCCTTGATGACCTTTGCTTCCGTAACGGTACCGTACGGTGAGAAGGCTTCCATAAGCTCTTTATCCGTGGTTCCCCACGAAAGACCGCCAACAAACAATTTGTTATTCAAGGATAACTCCATTTCTGAGGGTCAGACCCTCCATACCCGGACATTCAAGCCCGGTGCTTCGGATAATCCGAAGCTTACTGCCCGGTATCATAACCGGCTGCTGCAACCAGAATGGTCACATATGGATATCAGAATGTCCTGATAATAGGGGGAACACAATTCTCAGAAATGAGTCGAGTGGAACCTGACCAATTCTCAAAGACACTGAATCACGGTTCGTAATATAGAGATACGCAGATTTATGTCAAGGATTGGATGACTATTCAATTAAACAGCTTCTATTCATAATCAGGGAAATACCTGCATTAAGAGCAGAGGATTGTCATTTAAAACTAATTCATTGCATAATCGCAGTTGCGAGTAGGTTCGAATCCCCTGTTTTTTTATTTGAGCACATCAGTCTGAATAATAATGTACCTGCTTTAAGGCGGTTAAGGATGAAAATTAACGAGTACACTGAATATCTCCGATCGAGGAATGTCGATAGTAACGGCATAAACGCCGCTCTTGAGAATGTAGCTGATTTCGCGGAATACCTCAAGGATGAAGGCGGAAATATAGATTCCGTTCAAATAAACTCTGTGAAAGAGTATTTTGCTACAATGATAGCAGACGACAAGAACACAATGCAGCGATTCAGAGACCTTGCCAGATACTTTTACATTACCGGACAGGGTGAAGTGTACATCTATATTATTTCAACCGTCAGCGGAAGGGAAGTCTTCGAATCCATATCGAAGATACTCGAATTAAAAAAGGGCACTGACTGCAGAAACACGGTGTTTGAAAGTCTTGATCTTCCCCCACTTGGTTCACCTCCAGACACATATCCTTCAAATACATGTACACTTGTAAACAGGCTCATGAACATTGATTCGAATACATGCCATGATGTACTGGCCGACAATCATCATGGAATTCCCCATGACAGCTTCGAGAAACACCTGCAATGGTTTGAGGAATCCAGTTCTATCGATAATTTTCTAAAGAGAGTCCACGTTGAAAGGATCAGAATCCTCCAGCAGCACCTTGACGAGGGAAAAGTATGGTTCGAACAGGAGATCACACCGGAAGTCATTGAGTTGGTTAAAGGAAATCAGGAAATTCTGTCTGCAGTCCGCGATGGAGATTACCTGTACGTCACCAAGATCCCATATTCTCCGAAAGAGTGGCTTGCGGAGAAAGATGATCTCATGAAAAGATATTATGCATGCCACTGCCCCCTCGCAAGGGAAGCCATAATAATGAAAGGTCCGGAAATACCGATTGACTGGTGTTACTGCAGCGGAGGTTTTCAGAAACTTATGTTCGATGTTGTATTCGGCGTTTCCACCAAGGTTGAAGTATTAGAGAGTGTTCTGGCAGGAGACACTGCATGCAGGTTCAGAATATCACTGCCTGATAATATGATACCTGATAAGGCATCCTCCATTGGTTGACAAATTCAAGGTTCACAGCAATTGTTCCGGTATATAAACAGAAAAACATACCCCAAGCAAAGAAACAGCAATATGAAAACCTTATTTAATGTCAGCATCACTATAGCGCTTCTTCTTATTTTATCCTGCGGTGACAGTACCGGTCCGTCAGGATCAGATCTTTCTCCCTCTACGCTGTCTGTCAGCTTCACCGGCTCTACCGGCAAAACCGGGGCAGACGGCACTGCGGATCTATCTGCATCAGTTTTAAAACCGCATTCAACAGGCGCAAAGAGCAGCTGCATAGTAACCGCATCCTGGACTATCTGTTCCGATCAGGGGTTCCACAGTTATATTCTTTACAGATCAGAGACTGAGGATATCTCCTCCGATCCCTCCTCTGCAGAGATCATTGGTGAATTCACTGCCGTCAATACAACATTATACGTAGATACTGATATTACCTGGGCAACGGAGTATTTCTACGTTCTTAAGAACACTGATTCTAGCGGTGACGGTGTGTGGAGCAACGAGGTCGCAATTACTACACCCCAGGTTGAAGCCCCTGAACCGTCTGTACTCTCCAATCCGGATGTTTCCTGGTTCTATGCTGATCTGTCCTGGACCAAGTGTCCAGACCCTAACTTCTATTCCTACCGGCTATACAGGTCCCCTGTCCCGAATATTCAAGATGATTCCACCCTTGCCGACTTGATATGCGATCTTTCCTGGTCATTGGATACCGCCTATACGGATACCACTGTTATCTCTTCTTCAACTTACTACTACGCCCTCCTTACTACAAACACCGAGAGTGTCTCCAGCTGGAGCAATGAGATCACTGTAAATACCATGGCACACATACCTTATACTGTCACACATACTCTGGTTGTAGGTTCCAATCCCTGGGGCATCTGTTCACTCCCTTCGGGCGAGTATATCTATGTGACAAACCGGGGTGACGATAACGTTTCCATTATCCGTACTTCAGATAACACGGTTACTGCTGCGGTAGATGTGGGAGATATACCCTACGGGATATGCTCACTTCCATCCGGTGATTATGTGTATGTAACGAACTGCGGTTCCGATAACGTTTCTGTCATCCGCACCTCTGACAACTCCATTATTGCAACCATAGCGGCGGGAGACAGGCCGGTTGGTATCTGTACATTACCCTCGGGTGAATATGTATATGTTACGAATCGGGATGATGATAATGTTTCTGTTATCCGTACTTCCGACAACACAGTTGTGGCAACCGTGGATGTTGGAACAACCCCCTACCGCATCTGTTCCCTCCCTTCGGGGAATTACCTGTACATTACAAACTGGAATTCCAACAATGTTTCCGTAATCCGTACATCGGACAACACAGTAGTTAAAACCATTGATATGTTCTCCCATCCAATAGGCATATGCGCACTTCCATCGGAAGAATATGTGTACGTATCAAATTACAGCAACGATGTCGTAGCAGTTGTCCGCACTTCCGATTATTCCCTTGTGGAAACCATCAATGTCAGCAACGGCCCCTGGGGATTATTTCCGCACCCATCCGGAGAGTGCGTTTACGTCGCAAACAGCACAAGTAATACTGTGTCATTCATCCGCACCTCAGACAATACTGTAATTACTTCAAGAAATGTCGGGGGTAACCCTTCGAGTATCTGTACACTTCCATCTGGTGCAGCTGCATATATCGTGAATTATTACGACGGGACTGTCTCGGTGATGCAATAACCTGTTTCTATCTGGCAACCACCAGGCTTATCGTATCTGTCCAGTTGTCAGTCGAAATCCTTACATGGTAAACTCCTGATGGAACCGCTTCTCCATTCGCGTCTTCCAGTTCCCATACAAGGCTATGCTCACCGGCAACCATCGCTTCGGCAGCAAGATTTGCTACAAG
>JAGLOY010000014.1 GCA_023138735.1 Candidatus Aegiribacteria sp.
TTTTCATGTCTACATAATGAGCAATTTCCGATATATAAGCAGGCGAACCTGCTCCCCGGATAGTATACTCCCGCCCGAAAATATTCACGCGGGTAACTTCATTCGGGTTGCTCATTTGATCCTTTTACTTATTTGCCTTCAATTGTAATACTGTCCAGTTTATCCAGCACTACCGATAACCTCCGCTTGACTTCCTGCCTTTCCCGCAGGAGCCTTGCGCTGTGTATTCTGAGTGTATTGTAACCATCAGAATCCACCGAGTCCACACTATTCTCGAGCCTGGACTCAAGTTCATTTAACTGTATCGCCAAGTCATCGCGTTGCGTATGTATTGACCTGAACCTGACTATCAGTCTATTTATGGTCTCAGTCAACCTCTCAAGATCTTCCGACTGGGACACGGATCATCCCCTCTCCCTCAGAGAGCGGCTTTGGCTGCTTCCACAACCTTCGCAAATGCTTCCGGGTTCTTTATTGCAAGGTCAGCAAGTGTCTTTCGGTCAAGTTCTATTCCTGCTACTTTGATCCCGGCAATGAAATTGCTGTACTTCATTCCGTGCTCACGGACAGCGGCATTGATCCGCGTAATCCAAAGTGAGCGAAAATCTCTTTTTTTGTTCCTTCGATCACGGTACTGATACTCAAGAGCTTTTTTCCTTGCTTCAGTGGCTACAGTGTACAGTTTCCTTCTTCCACCAGTGTAACCCTTGGCCAGCTTCAGTCTCTTCTTATGCTTCTGCTTCCTGACTACAGCGTTCTTAACTTTACTCATGTTTCAACTCCGAATGCTAGGGCAACAGCTTCCTGAGCCTTTTTGTATCAGGCTTGGATGCTATGCTGCCTTTACGCAGTTTTCTTACTCGTTTTGCGTTCTTCTTTGTCTTGATATGGTCAGCAAATGGTCTGTTCATCTTGAATTTCCCTTTTGCTGTTTTTCGGAACCGCCTTGCGGCTCCTTTATGGGTTTTCATTTTCGGCATTGTTTCTCCCTGCTAATTTCTCTCTCTCAAAGGCGAGATGATCATGGTCATCTGACGCCCTTCCATGCATGGTTTTCTTTCAATATGACCATATTCTTGAAGGTCCTCAGCCAGTTTCTCAAGAAGATCATAACCCTGATCCTTGTAAGATAGCTGACGACCGCGGAATACTACGGTTGCTTTAACTTTATGTCTCAATTCAAGGAATTCACGTGCATGAACCATCTTGAAATGGTAATCATGTTCTTCGGTATTGGGCCTGAACTTAACTTCCTTAAGCCCCCCGGTATTCTGGCTCTTCCTTGCTTTTCTTTCTTTTCTCTTCTGACTGTAACGGAACTTCCCATAATCCACGATACTGGCAACGGGCGGGTCTGCTCCGGGTGAAATCTCAACGAGGTCAAGTCCTGCTTCCGCAGCCAGATCAAGCGCTTCCTGTATACTCAGTATTCCGACGTGATCCCCATTCTCATCAAGTAATCTCACACGGGGGCTTCGAATGTCCCCATTAACCCTGTTCTGTTCCCTTTTGCTGATGAATTAACCTCCTATTTAGGGTAACTCCGGCCTTCTGCATCCGGCCATGATTATTTCAATTGCCTCATCAAGTTTCATTGAACCTCTGTCACCTTCGCGGTGAATACGCAGAGAAACATTGCCCGATGCAGCCTCACGCTCACCGATTATGAACATGAAGGGGATCTTGCTGGTTTCCGCTTCTCTTATCCTGTAACCTATAGTCTCATTCTTGCCGTCCAGCACGCAACGAATACTCAAATCGGTGAGAATCTTCTCAACCTCTTCAGCTCTTTCGAGCTGAAACTCCGTAATCGGTAAGATAACAACCTGATGTGGAGCAAGCCAACCCGGAAGGTTGCCTGCATAGTGCTCAATAAGGTTGCCTATGAACCGTTCTACAGATCCGTAAAGCGCTCTGTGAACCATGAACACTCTGTGTTCCTGCCCGTCATTTCCAACGTAGCTAAGATCGAAACGCTGCGGAATGTTAAAGTCGAACTGGATAGTAGGACCCTGCCAGAATCTGCCGAGAGCATCTTTCATCTTGATATCGATTTTGGGACCGTAAAAAGCAGCTTCACCTATAACAGTTCTGTAATCCTCACCCATTTCGTCAAGAGCACTCTTCAGGGCGGATTCAACCTTAGTCCATTCCTCAGGCCTGCCCGCATAGTGCTCAGGATCTGCAGGATCCATCAATGAAAGTTCGATTCTGTAACCGAAG
This sequence comes from Candidatus Aegiribacteria sp., assembly GCA_023138735.1. Lineage (GTDB taxonomy): Bacteria > Fermentibacterota > Fermentibacteria > Fermentibacterales > JCC-6 > Aegiribacteria. Next base: position 2,224 of record JAGLOY010000014.1, read on the forward strand.
TTGAAGATTTTCAGGAAATACAGGGCAAATCTAACAACTTTCTGTATCTCTTCAACGATCTGGTCTTCGGTGCAGAAAATATGACCGTCATCGACAGTAAAGCCTCGCACCCGCATAAGGCCATGAAGTACACCGCTTTTTTCGTACCGATAGACCATACCAAGCTCGGCGAGACGAATGGGCAGCTCTCGGTAGGATCGTTTACTGCTCTTGTAAATGATGATATGCCCGGGGCAGTTCATCGGTTTCAGGGCATACTCGCCTTTATCTATATCAAGGAAGTACATGTTATCCCTGTAGTAGTAGTAATGCTCAGAGGTTTTCCATAATTCAACCGGGGCTATATGCGGAGTACTTACAAGCTGATAACCCGCTTTTACATGAGCTTTCTTCCAGTGGTCCTCAAGCTCCTCGCGGAGGATGGTTCCCGCAGGCAGCCAGTATACCAGTCCCGGGCCGCCATCACCTCCTATTTTGAAAAGCCCAAGTTCAGGACCCAGCTTCCTATGATCCCTCTTCTTCGCCTCCTCAAGCATTGAGAGGTGCTCTTTGAGGTTTTTCGATGAATCGAATACGGTTCCGTATATCCTTGTGAGCATCTCGTTTTTCTCGTCGCCGCGCCAGTATGCGCCTGCAGTGCTCAGAAGTTTGAAATGCTTCATGTATCCTGTTGAGGGAATATGCGGACCTCTGCAGAGATCCAGGAATTCTCCGAGGCTGTACACCGAGATGCTCTCTCCTGCCTCTCGCAGTTCCTCAAGGAGTTCCAGTTTGTATTTCTCATCCCTTTCTTCGAACAGCGCAACCGCTTCTTCGAAGCTCATCTCTTTGCGGATGAAAGGGATATCCTCCTTAACCTGTCTTTTCATTTCAGCGGCAATTTCCTCGAAGGCAGTTATGCCGGGAAAATCCGGTATGTCAAAATCGTAGTAATAACCGTCCTTAATAGAGGGACCAATACCCAGTCTGGTGCCGGGAAAGAGTTTCAGGACAGCACTGGCCATAAGGTGAGAACAGCTGTGGCGAAGGGCTACCGCACCATCTTCGTCCCGGAATGTAAGGATCTCGATACTTCCATCTTCCCGCAGGGGGTGAGTTAAATCCATAAGCTCACCATTGAACCTGATTATCAATGCGTTCCTGGCGAGTCCCGGAGAAATATCACCAGCAATCTCAAGACCGGTAGTGCCTGCCACATACTCTTTTACACTGCTATCAGGAAATTTTATACGCATAATCCAGGCGACCTCCTTCCGGTCATGAATAAACATAAAAATGGTGGGCGATACTGGAC
>JAGLOY010000140.1 GCA_023138735.1 Candidatus Aegiribacteria sp.
GATGGAACGAACCCGCCGATCAGACCGGAGGGGATATTTTTGACGCAATAAGCCTGGATCCCAGAAGGGTTCTCCTTCTTCTTGCTGACGCGTCAGGTCACGGGCTCGGCCCCGCCCTGTCTGTAATACAGTTCCGAGCGATGATCAGGATGGCATTCCATCTTCAATGCGATCTTTACAACCTCCATTCCCACGCAAACAATCAGCTTGTTGAAGATCTTGCGGCAGAACGTTTCATCACCGCGTTCGTAGGTCTGCTTACAGTTGATGATAATCTCATCAGCTACCACTCCTGCGGACAGGCCCCTCTGCTTCACTTCCACCGGTTGACCGGAGAGACGGATATACTGTCCGCTTCTGCAATCCCATTAGGTATAATGCCGGATATTCCTCTTGAGGATCCCGATCCCATTCGTATGAATGAAGGTGATATTTTCGCTCTTATTTCCGATGGCATCTTCGAACAGCAGGATGATTCAGGGGAACAGTTCGATGTGAAAAGAACCATTGATATTATTTGTGAGAACTGTACTCTTCCAATGAAGGAACTTGCTGAAATGATACACACCGCTGTTGTAGTGCATGCTGGAGAAACCGTTCAGGACGACGACATGACCATAGTTCTAGTAAAAAGGGAGCAGAATTAATGCTGAAAATCGGATTCGACAACGAAGCATACCTTGAAGAACAGACCAATGAGATCCTGGCAAGGGTAGAAAGCGCCAGGGGAAGGCTGTATCTGGAGTTCGGCGGAAAGCTGATGTTCGACCATCACGCCGCAAGGGTTCTCCCCGGTTACGACCCGAACGTAAAAATACGCCTGCTTGAAAAGCTGCGGGAAAGAGCAGAGATCATACTATGCATCTTTGCCGGGGACATAGAGAAGAGAAAGATAAGAGGGGATTTCGGCATTACTTACGATACTGATGCCCTTATGCTTATTGACGGATTCAGAGCAAGAGGCATACAGATTAAAGGAGTAGTAATAACACGGTTCGAAGAACAGCCCTCTGCCATCTCATTCGAGAACCGCCTGAAAAGGAGAGGTGTTAATGTATTCAGACACTACTATACCAGGGGTTACCCGACTGATGTTGACCTTATAGTAAGCGAAGAGGGGTACGGCAGGAACGACTACATTGATTGCTCAAAGCCCCTTGTGGTTGTTACCGGACCAGGCCCGGGCAGTGGAAAACTTGCCACTTGCCTGTCTCAGCTTTACCATGATTATAAAAGGGGAGTACATGCGGGTTATGCCAAGTTCGAAACTTTCCCGATATGGAATATTCCTCTTAAGCATCCTGCGAATGCAGCATACGAAGCCGCAACCGCCGATCTGCGCGATGTGAATCTCGTAGATCCGTTCCACCTTGAGGCCTACGGCACAACAGCAATAAACTACAACAGGGATGTGGAAGCTTTTCCCCTTCTCAACAGGATACTTGGAAAGATAACAGGTGACAAATCTCCTTACGCTTCCCCCACGGATATGGGTGTGAACAGAGTGGGATTCGGGATAACAGATGACCATGTGATACGCAGAGCAGCTGAACAGGAGATTGTCAGAAGGTTTTTCCGGTACAGCTGTGAATACGTTCTGGGCCTCTCCGACAGAGAAACGGTTCAGAAGGTAGAGCTGCTTATGGATGATTACGGCCTTACTCCCGAGAGCAGGGAGGTAGTGGAGCCTGCCCGCAGAAAGGTCTCTCAGATTGAAACCGACATTACTGCGGATCATGCTGCTGCCGCTGCATTAATGCTCATGGATGGCACTGTTGTTACGGGCAGAAGCTCCGAACTCATGCATGCGTCCGCTGCTGTTGTACTGAATGCTATTAAGAAGCTTGCTAAAATCGATGATCCTGTTCACCTTCTTTCTCCTGCCACAATCGAATCCATAAGATGTCTCAAGAAGTCTATTAACGCTATTCCTCTTCGCCTTGACCTGGAAGAGGTTCTTGTAGCTCTGAGCGTGAATGCCGCTGTTTTCAAGCCTGCATCGGATGGAATGGCGAAGCTCACCGAACTCCGAGGCTGCGAAGCTCATCTTACACATATTCCGTCACCGGGAGACGAAAGCGGACTGAGAAGCCTTGGCATCTATGTAACCTGTGATCCTTTTTTCGGAAGCAGAAGACTCTACAACAGCTGAGGTGAGGTCGGTGCATCAGGACTTGACCAGAGGGTTTAATTTGCTGATAATTGCGCTGTTGTTTGCTGCGCTACTCTAGTGCGCAGCCCGAAGTGACGCAGATCACCGGACCGGAAACAATGATCAGATGGTTCAAGAACACTTCTTCCGGTCGGGTGATGTAAGCGTTTTACCCGGTTCTGGAAGGAGTTTTTAGTTTGCGAGACTACGAAACTGTAATAATCTGGAGTGCAAGCATCCCCGAAGGTGATATTGAAAAAGGACACGATCGTGTTGTAGAGATCATCAAGGGTGATGGAGGCACATACAAGGGTTCCGACAAATGGAGCCGCCGCATTCTGGCCTATCCCATCAAGAAACAGACCGAAGGGATATACCATTTCCTTAAATGGAATGGCAGCATTGACGTCACAGCTGCTATCGACAAACATCTCAAAATCAACGAAGACTGCCTGAGATTTCTTACCCTCCGAAGCGATGGAGAAGGTCTCTCCTCCTGGGAGGATATAGAGGATGAAATCGGTGTAGAGGCAGTAGACGAAGAAGATATGGAGAGCGAGGGTCAGTAATGGATCTGAGAATGCCCAGTATCAACAAGGTCATTATCTCCGGAAATCTTGTCCGGGATCCCGATACAAGGATCCTGGAAAACGGAACTCACCTTGCCAAAATGTCTATCGCCAACAACCAGCGCTACCGGGACAAAAACGGAGAATGGCAGGAAAAGACATGTTACGTGAACATTATCGCCTGGAGAAAGACAGCTGAGCTGGTAAGTGAGTTCTGCAGAAAGGGTTCTCCCGTCCTTATTGAGGGTGAACTTGTATTCAATTCCTGGGAAGACAGGGATGGCAACAAAAGAAGCCAGGTGGAAGTTAACGCCAGGAGGATACAATTTCTCGAGAGAAGGGGTCAGGATTCTTCCACTAGAAATGACTCTACACAGCATTCCGGCAGTGTACCGGACAGCAACGAACAAGATTCCGCGCCGGGACCCATGGCACAGGATGACGACATCCCGTTCTGACCAGCATGACTGTCTCGCGAGAAACACCCGAGCTGAACTACATCGTCCTTACCGGACGGGTAGTAGAAAAAGGTGAACTCAGGTCATCCAGTTATGGAATCTTCGTAGTAAGATTCAAATTGGAAAATTCCCTGTCGTATTCCGTTGGAAGCTCAGAAGAAGGGAAGAAAACCTACCTCATCAGCGCTGAAGCGTGGGGAAGCCTAGCGGAGCGAATAGACCGCAATATCACGAATGGTACGTTTGTATTGCTCGAAGGTAATCTTGTCAGCAGATCCTACGAAGACAGATCGAAAGGATTACACCATAGAATGATCGTCAAGGCAACCGACGTAGTTGCGTTGGAATCCGGATCATAAGGACCAGCAGGAGGAACCGATTTGGTCGCTAAAATAAGAATGAAGAAAAAGAACAATAAGTTCGGGCGTAAGAAGAAATGCCGTTTCTGCATAAACCCGAAGATGGAAATATCTTACAAGAACGAAAGAATGCTCCAGAGATATGTTTCAGACAGGGGAAAAATCGTAGCCAGGCGCGTTACGGGCAACTGTGCAAAGCACCAGAGAAGAGTTGCCAATGCCATCAAGGTTGCAAGGTTTCTTGCTCTGGTTCCCTACGTTAGAGAACACTACAGATAAACAGACGGCAGACCAGAACGATGCGAGAAAAGTCAGAGGGAACGGGTAGCGGATTCTTCGGTATTATTGCCGTAGGGATAATTCTCATTCTAATGGGGGTTCCATTCATTGGAATGTCTGTTATGACGGTGATGCTGCTTTCGCCGGATTCAAAGTTCGGCCTGCCTCTGGCTCTGGCAACCCTTTTTGTCGTTTTCCTGATATCTGATTTCACCGGTGCGCTTATCGCCGCAACTGGTGCGGGATTCATTACAGCCTGCATTAGATCTGCCAGGAGTTTCCGGTTTTCTATTGCAGCAGCAGCAGCCGCTACAGCGCTGGTCTCGATTTTCGGAACGATTCTGCTCCCGGAGCAGTCTCTGCTGTCAGAAAACAATATTGAAGCCCTCGTACAATTCTACAGCTCTGCGGGAATTAGTTCATCGGAGATCATTCTGATATTGGATGTCCTGATGTACGTACTGCCTTCAATTCTGGCTCTGTGGGCCGCAGCGGGAGTTATCGCCTCAGGAGCGGCAATAATGCTGATAAACAGAAGAAGAGGCATCCAGCTTGATCTTCCGGGGGACCTATCCCTGAGGATGGGTCTGATCCCCGCCTGGATCCTTATAGCTGCACTGTCAGTAAATCTTGCGGGTAGCAGTCTTCCCTATTTTCTTCAGCAGGCAGCTGCGAATATTTCGATATTTATGATTCTGCCTTACTCCGCTGTCGGGCTTGCGGTATGCAGAAAAGTACTGTCGATATATCCTCAGGTACTTATCCTGGCTGTTATTCCGGCGATAGTGTTTCCGCCGATTGCCCTTGGAGTGCTGATAATTACCGGTATACTTGATACATGGTTCGATTTCAGGACACGTCTATTGAAGATATATGAAAGGAAAAATCAATAATGAAAGTACTTCTTATTAAAAGTGTGGAAGACCTTGGTCTTGGAGGTGATATTGTTGACGTAGCCAGCGGTTACGCCAGAAATTACCTGTTCCCCAGGAATTTCGCTGTAAAGGCTACATCAGCCGCAATAAAATCCGCTGAATTATACAGGTCCAGGGCTCTTGAAGAGCAGACCAGAATCTCCTCAGAGTCTCAGCAGCTCGCAGAGAAGCTCAGGGGTTTTGCTGTCGAGATCAAAGCGTCAGCTGATGAGAACGGTCACCTTTACGGAAGCGTGAACGAAAGACACATTTCCGATATCATAAATGAGGCCGGTTTCAGCATAGATATCGAACAGGTTCTTCTCAGCGAACACCTTAAAACCATTGGTGAGTTTCCAGTTTCCGTTAAGATCTACGGTGACATCAGAACAGAGATATTAGTCAGGATTCTCCGCGAAGAAGAGGAATAGTCCCTTTGAGAATACTGGCCGTAGAAACATCCTGCGATGATACCGCGGTTGCGCTGCTCGATGGATGCAGTGCGATCGCGGAACGCGTTCACAGCCAGGAAGTACACTCAGAACACGGAGGAATTGTCCCGGAACTGGCCTCACGCGCCCATATGAAGATCCTTCCCGGACTTGTGAGAGAAGTTCTTCTTGAAGGAGGAATGGTGGGTCTTGAGGGAATCGATGTTTTCGCCGCAACGGCCGGCCCGGGGCTTACCGGATCTCTTCTTGTTGGGCTGGCCTGGAGCAAAGCAGCGGCGTGGGCTGCCGGGAAACCCTTCCTGGGCATAAATCACCTGGCCGCACATCTCTACATTCACTACGGACAAAGACGCCGGGTTGTCTTTCCAGCAGTCGCCCTTCTTGTTTCCGGGGGTCATACGAGCCTCTTTCGGATGAACTCATGGCAGGAGATCCTGCTTCAGGGTTCGACAAGAGATGACGCGGCAGGAGAGGCTTTCGACAAAACAGCTAAGCTCACTGGTCTTGGTTATCCGGGAGGAGCGGCCCTGGATATTGCCGCTGACAGCGGTAATCCCGATATTTGCTCCCTTCCCTCTCCTATGGCTGATCCAGCACTGCCCGAGTTTAGTTTCAGCGGACTAAAGACAGCCGCTAAACTGCTATGGGAGGGCGGAGCAGACCGCTGCGATCTTGCGGCTTCGTTCAGGAAAACAGTCGTAGATATTCTGGTATCCAAATTGATGTATCAAAGTAAGGAGTTTGGGGCGAAAAGTGTTCTTGCAGCAGGAGGCGTTACAGCGAACAGTCTTCTTCGAAAGGTTCTAAGACAGGAATGCGCGGAGGCGAACCTCGAACTGTTCCTGCCTGACAGGCACCATTCCACAGATAACGCCCTGATGGTCGGACGGGCAGCCGCTGCCGCCCTCGAACAGAACCCTCTGGCTTCATCTCCACTATCCTGTAATGCATTCGCCAGGTGGTCCGGAACGAGTCTTTCTCCTATCGCTTGCCCCTGACCATTATAGTAGAGTACTAATACTTGATCGGTCATCAGCAGTATAGAGAAGGTTTTATGCCAGTAGATTTCTCCCAGGGTATCGATATTGTTAGTATTAAGCGAATAGAGAAAGCCCTGGACAGAAGCGGGCATCGTTTCCTGCACAGGATATTCGATGCGGAGGAACTGGAACTCCAGGATGATACAGGTTTTCTGGCAACCCGCTTTGCCGCAAAGGAGGCTTTCTTCAAAGCCCTCGGAACCGGTGTTTCCGAAGGGGTTCGATGGCATGATTTTGTTCTTCCACCGGCAGAACAGTTTTCTCTGACTCCTGTTATCAGCGGCAGGTCTATCGAATTACTCGGCAGCAGAAAAGTTTTTGTAAGTGTCTCGCATACGCATGCTACTGCGGTAGCCGTTGTATTTCTTGAAGCGGCAGGGGGAGGAGTATGAAGTACTGGGTAACTCCTGAGGAAATGACCGAGTACGACAGGAGAGCCATAAAAAACGGCACTTCGGGAGATGTTCTGATGGAGAGGGCCGGAGCCTCAGCGGCCAGGGCAGGGATGAAAATGACCTCGATCGAAAATGGTCCCGTTATTGTGTTCGCGGGTCCGGGAAATAACGGCGGGGACGGCCTCGTCCTCGCAAGAATATTACGTGAATGCTCCTACCAGGTATTCGTTGTACTTACTACCGTTGCCGGAAAAAGCCTCTCTCATGATTGCCAGACCAACCTTGCCAGATACGCCCAGGATGGGGGAACTATCCTGTCTCCGGGGAGGATGCTCGATCTCCCCGATTCAGCAGGTCTGATCGTTGATGCCCTTCTTGGCACCGGGTTCAGAGGAAGTATTCAGGATGAATTTGCCGAATGTCTTAAGAGGATCAAGGAGTACAACTGTAAAATTCTTGCTGTAGACACTCCTTCCGGGATCAACGGAAAAACGGGCGAGGCAGATCCCCTGACAGTACCAGCCGACGTAACGGTTACCTTTGGCGCTCCCAAGGCGGGAATTCTGTTCCCTCCCGGTTGCGGTTTTTCCGGAAGCATTGTTGTGGCTGATATAGGCATAGATATTGATACGTCTAATGACCGCATGATACCCGGGTTGAGTGACGTTTCCGCTCTTCTTCCGGTGAGGCCTGCGGACGGGCATAAAGGGACATTCGGAAGATTGCTGCTTGTAGGTGGTTCCGAGACAATGCCGGGTGCTCCCCAGCTGATGGCAATGGGATCTCTGCGCGCAGGAGCGGGTTTAGTGACTCTTTCTGTACCGCTTTCCGCCCATCAGCTTATAGCGGGACGTATCCCCGAAGTACTATACTCCTGCTTTCACCCGGGCGATGCTGCGGGTATTCCTGATACTTCGAATTTTCAGGCGGCAGCAGTCGGGCCGGGAATGGGAAATAGTACTGCAACTAAAAAGATCATTACCTTCATGCTGAAAAACTGGTCCGTTCCGCTGGTGATGGACGCTGATGCCCTGAATGTAGTTGACAACCCGGTGAAATATTTCAAGGAATACGAAGGGCAGCTGCTGATAACACCTCATCCGGGAGAAATGGCAAGACTTGCAAAATGCGACCCTGCAAACTTCACCAGCAGATCCGAAGCAGCGAGAAAGCTGGCAGAATCGGCCGGGATCACCGTTGTGCTGAAGGGCAGACCTACAGTTGTTTTCGGTGATAATGGAAGTTCCTGTACCATCCCTGCGGGCAACAGCGGCCTGGCTACCGGAGGAAGCGGTGATATTCTTACAGGGATCGTGTCATCTTTAATGGCTCAGGGCATGGAACCATTCGATGCGGGAGTACTCGGAGTTTATGTTCATGGTCTTGCTGCGGATATGGCGATAGAGAATTCCTCCGAAAGGTCTCTCATCCCCTCAGATATAGCCTCCTTTCTTGGAAAGGCTTTTCGTATCATAGAAAAAGGCGGTAACAGTCAGCTTCTTACCTCGGGAGGTAAATGGAACAGTGACTACATTCATTAAACGTGAAAAAGCCCTTGAATTACTTAAAGAGAATCTCAGCAACAGGAATCTGGTCCGTCACTGCCTGGCAGCCGAGGCTGTTATGCGCACTCTGGCTGAAGACAGAGGAGAGAACGTTGAGCTATGGGGCATTACCGGTCTGCTGCACGACCTGGACTACGAGAAGACCATCAATAACCACCCGGAACACGGGCTCGTCACCGCCTCCATGCTGCAAGGGCAGCTCCCCGAAGAATCGATACATGCCATAAAATCCCATAATTCTGAAAACAACGGTGTCGAGAGATCTTCTGATTTCGATTATCTCCTTGCAGCAGGAGAATCCATAACGGGTCTGATAGTTGCAGTCGCCCTTGTGTACCCTGATAAGAAACTCCAGCCTGTAAAACTGAAGTCAGTTCGTAAAAGAATGAACATGACCGCCTTCGCAAGATCGGTTCCAAGAGAAACCATCAGAGATTGCTCAAAGGCAGGATACGAACTGGACGAGTTCATCCGCCTTTCCCTTGAAGCGATGAAGGGAATAGCTTCGGAAATTGGCCTTTAGCTTCCCTAAAAGCAAACCCCCATGAAGGGGGTATTCACTGCAATGGCGGGGCATCGTGATGCATTATCAAGCTTTCCTCGTTGAATCCGATGATAATTTCAATAAAGCTGCCGAGGATATCCTGAAATAGAATACTCTGAAGTAATGCGTTGACATACCACGCATATGCGTAGTATATACACGCATTATGAAAACACTTGAATCCATACTCTCCTCAAGAACCCGGGCTGAATTATTTACTATCCTGTTTGGCTTAAACCATTATGAGCTGCACAACAGGGAGATTGCCAGAAGGACTGAACTCTCCGAAGCATCTGTTAGACAAGAGCTTGGAAAACTAACTGAGCTTAATCTAGTAACCGCAAGAAGAGATGGCAACAGGATCTACTATTCCGCAAATAAGGGTAACCCACTTTATCATGAGATTCATTCCATAGTACTCAAGACAACGGGATTGGTAGATGTTCTTAAAGAAGCTTTTAGCGATGACCGGATAGAGACAGCATTTGTCTTTGGATCATTTGCCGAAGGTGAGGAGACTTCTGACAGTGATGTTGATCTTCTAATAATTGGTGACATTGGATTTAGAGAAGTAAGCAGACTTATATCAGGCATACATGAGATGATCGAGAGGGATATTAATCCTGTTGTGTTGTCTAGAAGCGAATATATAGGCAGATTGAGATCAGAGGATCATCTTGTAAACAATGTACTCGCTGGAACCAAGCTGTTCGTAAAGGGAGATGCAGATGAGTTTGCAGCAATGGGAGAATAA
>JAGLOY010000141.1 GCA_023138735.1 Candidatus Aegiribacteria sp.
GATTAGAACTAGTTGTATCATACCAAATGATGGTTCGCTGGGAGACACTGTCGAGGCGCCATTTCAATCTGATCAAAGTTCTGTAACTGTTCACTCTGATAAAGATAAGTGTTTTGGGCATCGGTTTCAAAGATTTTGAAAATCAAATCAGTTCAACCTCAAGCATTTGAGTACTACTTGCTGACCGCATGTATCCAGTGCAATTAGATAGCAACCGTCGGGAATATTTTGTGAAGGTCTCCAGGTTTCCGAGTAGATACCCGACTGCATTTGTGTGTTGACTAGGTTCTCAATCAACCTGCCCGAAACATCATAAACAACCAAACTGACATCGGCCTGCTCTGGAATGCTGTAGGTTATGCTTAGGGATGATGAAAATGGGCTGAGGCTGATGATATCCAGTGCAACAGAAGGAAAGTTATTGGGGGGATCGATTTCTATCCCAGTTTCAGAAGCAATCTTGATTAAGCGAATGTCACCCTCATCTAATGGGAAAAAGTTAGCCGTTTCCCCAACTACAATATACCCTCCATCCGCAGTCTGCTGGACTGAGTGACCAATGACCCTGTCAATACCATCTATGGTTTTCGTCCATAGAGTATCTCCGACGGAGTCAGTCCTTACAAGATAGATATCTTTAACGCCAATTGCGTTTGTCGTTCCAACTACAATGAAACCACCATCAGTGGTCTTTTGAACTGAAACAGGATGGGAACCGCCACCATCACAACCTCCGTAATTTCTCATCCAAAGGCTATCACCATTTGAATTTGTTCTCAGGAGAAAAATATCCGTACCAGTCCCAGACTGCAGCCCGGCTATTGTGAAGCCTCCATCATCATTTTGCAGCACTGAGTATCCCCGGTTAAAGAGGTCACCACCATAGGTTCTGATCCAGATGGTGTTTCCATCTGCATCCGTTTCAAGTAGGAATGTACGGATGTGGTACGCATTGTTATCTGCCCATACTCCAGTTACTATATACCCCCCGCTTGTTGTTTGTTGAACAGAATGGCCAAAGTCGCTTAAAGTATCTCCAAGAGTTATCTCCCATTCGAGCAGGCCGCAGGAGTCTGTCTTCACAAGATAGATATCAGTTTGATTCGTTCCGCTTAATCGAGTGCTCCCGGTTAGTATGTATCCACCATCTGTTGTCGGCTCCACACAGTATAACCTGTCATAAGAGCCATAATTATACTCTCTTATCCAAAGTGCTTCACCAGCAGCATCTGTCTTAATGAGGCAGGCATCCATACTCAGAAATCCTGCAATTGCATACCCACCATCGATTGTCTGGATAACTGAATAACCTCCATCTAAATAAAATTCTCCATATGTATTCGTCCAGAGAGAGTCTCCATTGGAGTCAGTCTTTATAAGATAAACATCAGAACTTCCTGCACCGTAAGAATACGTTTTTCCTGCAACAATATATCCACCATCAGTCGTCTGCTGAACAGAATAACCCCTTTCCCTATCCAGACCACCAAAGGTTTGTGTCCACACAATATCAGGTGGTTGCGCTCCAAGATAGGGCACCAGCAGAAACGCAATTAACACTGCATTGAAAGCAAAAGATTTAAAAATCATAAAGTGCATCCAAATCTTGCTCTGATAAAAATATTTCATACTCTAATTATAATAATACATGTTGATTGTAGTATCTGTCAATGCAAAATTACCTGAGAGAAACTTGCAACTCGGAATCAGGATTAATATCATTCAACGTATTACTTCATATAGTTCTTAATGCCTGACTAAACAAATAGAATTTCGTAACTGCCTTTCAGTAACAAGCTGCCTATCCCAGTAGTCACCCAATTCATCTATCTCCCTGATAAGTTCTTCAGGAAGTTTCAGAAGGTTCAGCATCTGGGTCACTCTTGCTCTTGATAAGCCCAACATCCTTGCGAGATCAGCTCGACTCAATTCATCTATCTCCATCATTAGAACCATTTCACGGGCGAGGATGATGGGATTCCGGTAAGTTTTCTTTGATTTGCGTTTTATTTGATTGGATCGGGTAGTATCATACCATAGGATGGTTCGCTGGGAGACACTGTCGAGGCGCCACTCAAATAATCGGTTCTACACCATTAACTGGGGCACTACTATCTCAATAGACACAGCCCTGTGGTTTCAGAAACCCCACCTGACTGTATTCTGCAAATGTATAGTCCTGCCGAAACAACCTCACCATTCTCTTTCCTTCCATCCCAGACGATTGCGTGTTGCCCCGCTCCAAGCTCTGAATTCTCAAGTGTTCTGACGATCCTTCCGGACAGATCGTATACTGTTAATGAGGTCCATCCCGGTTCGGGAAGCTCGAAAGATATTGATGCCGTGGAGTAGAATGGATTCGGGCTGGCACATAGAGCAAGCCTGCTGGAAGGCTCCAGATTGATACCAGTTTGTGTGACTGTGAAGTTGATAGTATCTGCCGCAACAGCAGCACCTCCATCGAAGGATGTCACTATCAGCTCATTAGAACCAATATCTGCGTAGAAATAGTTCTCTCGATAAGTGTACTTCAATCCGGTTCCAAAGGCATATAGGTTACCATCTGGTGCAGGAATGTACATGATTCCATCCACAATAGAAGGGCTGCCCTGGAAGCTGTTCGCAGTTGTCATATAAGTCCAGACGGTATCTCCAGAGGCACAGTCCAAAGAAATAACTCTAGCACTATCGTTATGTGAGAATTCACCAAAGAATACCATTCCATCAGCTACAGCAGGAGATCCATGTATTGCGTAATCCTGCGACCAATTGAAAGCACCAGTAAATGAGTTTACAGAACTGAATAGAGAATCATCACCACCAACATATAGATTACCATCATAATAAGCGGGAGTTGCTGTAATCGCATTCTCAATACCATAATATGACAACCATATGGTCTCTCCCGATACAGCATCTATTGCACGTAGATACTCATCTCTCCCTCCTATGTATATAACTCCATCGACTACATTCGGAGAAGAATCCCAATACTCTCCGGGAGGGTCACCATTTTCCCAGACGATTTCTCCAGTGCTTATATCCAATGCAAATAATAGCCCTTCAAAAATATCAAACTTATATGTTGGTACATATAACATATCTTGCCAAACAGTCATGCAGCTTACAGTTCGACCTGACACTTGGCTGGACCATAGCTCAATGCCTGTGTTTGCATCAAGACAATAGATCCAGCTTTCAGTGTCTCTCCTAGCACAATAGACTCTACCATTATTTACAGCAGGAGTACTTCCAGTTTTATCTGCATCCCCAAAAACCCATATCATCTCTCCTGTATATGCATCAAGACAGTAAACAGAATCACAGGCGATATAAAGTAGACCATTCTTTACGGTTACAGCATCATCTGTGGGGCCGGTTCCTGTGAATATCCACTCTGTCTCTCCTGTAACGGCATCCAAAGCAAAAAGAGTGTCTCCATAGCCACCACCTGCTCCATCCTGAGGATGGTAAACGAGACCATCCACAACTACAGGTGTAGGAAACTCGTGCAAAGTACCCAATATTGGCGCAGTCCAGAGTATCGTATTGTCTGTTGGAGCAGGTGACTCGGAAAAGCCATTATGGAGATCATTCTGCATATAAGTGTACCAGTCTGTGTTCAGCCTTGGAATCAGAACAACTGCTGCACCATTCAACGAATAATGAACTGAATCAGGTAACTCGTTCTCATTCTCTACAATGGCTCGGAGAGGGAGCCAGTCACCATCATAGGTTTCACCATCAACAGGTTCTGTGATCGTAAGATTGGTGACAAATATCAGGATTGCTGTGAGGA
>JAGLOY010000142.1 GCA_023138735.1 Candidatus Aegiribacteria sp.
CTCTGCCAACTGAGCTACACCGCCATGGACGAGGAAAATAGAATCACTTTGGCAAACTGTCAAGATACTCAGTTATTAATGCTCTACGCACTGGGCTTTCAGTTTTTCTATAACATCCATCAGTTCCTCGTCAGCAAGGCCCTTATCGTTTTTCTGTATTCTGAAGAGAATGGCGGACACACCTGCCCATTCGATAATACTTACATTCACAGTGTATTCTTTTACTGCTTCCAGTAGATTCTGGAATACGACTACTTCATTCTCACACACGAAACAGATCAGAGATGCTACCTTTCTCTCACCCTCAGATACATTCTGTGAACGTGGATTCTCCAATGTTTCCCGGTTCAAGAGGTATGACGATATTGAATCGTAAATAAGCCTGATATGCTGAGACAACTCGTTCACCGTAATGCTGGCCCTTAGAAAGTCCTCGATATGGTAATAGAAATCTGTCACCACATTAGCAGGAATCTCGGTCAGTTCTGACCTTATCTCTTTCAGCTGTCTTACATCGTTCAGTCTCATTCCTCTGTCGAAATCTCTGAACTGTCCGAAATTATCTTCAATAGCAAGTTTAATATCCCTGTAAGCATCTTCCATCTCCGTAAAATCTTCCCGTTCTACGGTTACATTCAGAAGATCAACCCAGATATTCCTGTAGTTGGATGGGGATCTGAATGATACTACAGCCAACCCCTTTTTGGAGTTGATCGAACCTACAAGATCTATAATTTTTGTATCGTGAGCATTACTGTCATCCTGACTCGAAACAAGAACAAGCTTAAGCTGAGCCTGGAATGTTGTCGATGATACTATGGCGATGTATGCCTGATTCAAACCTGTTGTCTCACACTCTTTTTTCAGCAGGGGTATCAGAGCTCTGGCGTAATGTTCGCTGCCGCCGTACTGGTGGATCCTTTTGAGTTTTTCAAGTTCATGAGCTACCAGCAGTTTCTTCAGACTCCTTCTGATAATTGTCTGCTCGGATCTTGTTGCGCTCAAACCAGTTGGCCCGGTCATCTCTATCCTTATGGAAATAATTCCGTCCCGTGTGGTATATCTTCTCTGGTGGCGTATGGAAGCTCCGAACCACGCGTGAGTTAGTGCTGTCACGCAGTTCTGAAATGAAATATCCCTCTCGAATCCAGAAATGTTAATACCCGTGAGATGTTCCCTGGTCGTTCTGAGATTCTTGACGGCAAACTGGGGCTTTCCGGCGCTTGTCCTTACCTTGTTAACAAGCTGGAAGTTCGTCTTGATTATCCAGGCAAGATCGCTTGCTTTTCTCTCGGCCAGGTACTCATCGGACCTTGATGAAATGAATAGAACGAGTTCTCCCTTTTCCCCAAGAATGCCTGCTGGTACATATTTATCAGTATACAGTTCTTCCAGGGCAACTCGTACCTCTTCAAATTTCTCAAGTCTTTCCGCTGCTCTCGACAGTAGAGAGACGGTTCCCGCACGTCCCTGTGCCAGGTTGGCAAGAAGGTCGGCCATCTTGCGGGCGTCGGAAACGAATTCATCCCGTCGATTTGAATCCTCATCCCTGATTCCTGTTATCACGAACCCTCTTCGAAGACCATCAGTATTCAGTGCAAAGCCTTCCAGAAGATCCAGATTCCACCCGGAGTGGTGAAGTTCACTCAGTACTACTGTTGCCAGTCCCGGCCAGTCTATCGCTCCCACTCCAACGAGAACAAGGTCATCGTCTTCCTTCTGGTTAATGAC
>JAGLOY010000143.1 GCA_023138735.1 Candidatus Aegiribacteria sp.
TCCAGTCAGCTTTCGCAGTTCATGGAGCAAACCAATCCTCTTGCCGAACTTACTCATAAGAGAAGGACAAGTGCTCTGGGGCAGGGCGGATTGACAAGAGAGAGAGCGGGTTTCGATGTCAGGGATGTGCATCATACACATTACGGACGAATGTGTCCGGTTGAAACACCTGAAGGACCCAACATTGGACTCATCACAACACTGGCTGTTTTTGCTTCCATTAATCGGTTCGGCTTTCTGGAAACACCCTACCGCCGCGTCATCGATGGAAACGTAACTGATGAAGTTGTTTACCTTTCTGCCGACAGAGAAGACCGTACTACGATAGCTGAAGCCGACGCACCTATGGATAAAGACGGGAACCTTCTAGGTCCTCTTGTAAGAACCAGACGGGCAGGTACGTTCCCTATGGTCTCCCCGGATGACGTTGAATTCATCGATGTCAGTCCAAGACAGCTTGTTGGTGTTTCCGCTGCTCTGATACCCTTCCTTGAGCATGATGACGCGAACAGAGCGCTTATGGGTTCGAATATGCAGCGTCAGGCGGTTCCTCTTCTTTATCCCCATTCTCCCATTGTGGGTACCGGCATGGAAGTAAGGGCTGCCCTTGATTCCGGAACCCTTGTAACAGCTCTCAGGGCGGGAACCGTACAGGAAGTCGATGCTTCTTATATAGTAGTGAAGGCTGACTGTGAGGTGCATGATTTCAACAGATTCGATACATACCAGCTTAACAAGTACAAACGTACGAACCAGGATACGTGTTCCAATCAAAGGCCCCTTGTCAGCATTGGTGATGTAGTGAAAAAAGGTTCGGTTCTGGCAGATGGTATGGCAACAGAGAACGGCATACTGGCACTTGGCTTCAACGCAACGGTGGCTTTCGTTCCATGGAACGGTTACAATTTTGAGGATGCTATTGTTGTCAGTGAAAGGATTATCAGGAACGATGCCTTCACTTCGGTTCATGTTGTTGAACTGGAAACGCAGTTCAGAGAAACAAAACTCGGCCCTGAAGAACTGACAAGAGAACTTCCCAGCGTTGATAATCCCGAAGAGATTGCCAATCTGGATGAAGATGGCATCATCAAGATCGGTTCAAGGGTGAGGGAGAGAGATATCCTTGTCGGTAAAATTACACCGAAAGGAGAACAGGATCTTTCCCCATCAGAAAGATTGATCAGAGCAATATTCGGCCAGAAGGCGGGAGACGTGAAGGACGCATCTCTGCGGGCGCCTACCGGTATGGATGGCATGGTTATTGATGTGAAAGTCTTTTCAAGGAAGGACAAAACTGAAAGAACCCGCCGCGAGATCGATGAGAAGCGGGACAGGTTCAGAGATGAATTCGAGGAAAAAGAGAAGCGCCTGTTCGCGGAAAGAGACGAGCTTCTCAGAGACATCCTCCGGGGACAGAAAGCTGTCAGTTTTGTTGATAAGCTTACAGGAGAGGTGCTGGTTTCCTCCGGAAGGAAACTTTCGGTATCCTTCCTGAATAAAGTGAACTTCTCTGATATAGATTCGAGCCAACAACTTGTGGATGATCTTAAGGCTGATGATGAAACACGTCAGATACTAAGAAATGCCGAGAAGGAATATAAGAGACTGGAAAATGAGCTGGAGACCGCTGAGGAAAAACTCATGCGCGGTGATGATCTTCCTCCCGGAGTTATTAAAACAGTAAAAGTCTACCTGGCGAAACGCCGTAAACTGCAGGTCGGTGACAAGATGGCCGGAAGGCATGGAAATAAGGGCGTTGTCAGTATTATTGTTCCTCAGGAGGATATGCCCTATCTGCCTGATGGAACCCCTGTCGATATCTGTCTCAACCCCCTCGGAGTACCAAGCAGGATGAACGTAGGTCAGATAATGGAAACGAACATCGGATGGGCTGCAATGAAAATGGGTTACGATGTGGTTACACCTGTGTTTGATTCAGCGACCAATATAGAGATAGAAGATGCTCTTGAAGAAGCCGGTTTTCACAGGGATGGTAAAACGGTACTATTTGACGGCAGGACCGGTGAGCCCTTTGATCAGAGGGTTACGGTTGGAACTATGTATATGATGAAACTGGCGC
>JAGLOY010000144.1 GCA_023138735.1 Candidatus Aegiribacteria sp.
AGAGTTTTATGGTAATGTCGATGAGTACATGATCAAAATCGGCATAGATGCGCGAATAACCAATCTGTGCTGTACTTAAATTATGACCATTGGTCTTGTGACACCGGCCCTGATCTGTGTTCTGCCGGAAACACCGACATATTTTCCAATTGAATTATTAAGGAATTCAGCACATTCCTCATTCATCACAAAACTTCCGAAGCCCGATGTCAGTATCAGAGTGAAAGGGATATCCTCGTCACCTGTTATAGCTACACCCAGTTCCTCCCCATTGTAACGGACCCAGTCGGAAGCTGGTATTGATGGAGCGATTATTCCCGAGACCCCCGCTTCCGAAGCAAGCTTCAGAAATTCCAGATCAACAGGAGCAGTTGAAAAGGCGATGCAATCCTTTTTGAACTGATCATCCCGCCCGGAATCGATCTTTGTAAGTATACCGCTGTTTTCTCCTCCGAAACCTATCACTCCGTTCAATCTGGTTCCATTCCCGCTGACCCGAACCAAATGATCCGGAAGAATTTCAGATACCGTACCCGAGACGTGGCAGAACATCCTGACCGGGTTTATATCGAATTGAACAGTTACTTTGCCTGCTGTTATATCGATTGCTTTAAGAATCCCGCTGGTGGGTGATTTTACGGTTACAGCTTTGCCATTCGACATATCTGAAGCGATGACCTGACCAGCTTCTACGAATCTATCAAGGCCGACTTTCATATATCCCCTGATGTGTTTCGGCTTGATATCGAGTGGTCCTGCGATATCGATCACATGAGGTTTTTCATCGTAATCCTGTATCTCTCTCAGAATGATAAGACCAGTTTTCTCGATTTTCGTTACCCTTCCCCTGACTGTTGAATGGAAAGTAAAATCAAACCCCTGGAGACCTTTCCTGTGTACTTTGTACAACGGAGCATTCAGTTTGACTTTGTCCCCCTCTTTTATAAGGAGACCGCTGCGGATTTCCTCAGCGGAAAGGTGCCTGTCGTACCCGGGTATTTTGTTCAGATCGATCATGTACAGTCTGGGTGGATCGAACCTGTTTACCCCCAATACTGTGCCATGTTCAACATTATCCCCTGTTTTAACGAATAGATCCCCTTTGTAGGGAAGCCTGTAATCTATTTCCCATTCACCGGTTATCAATTCACCATGCTCCGGTCGTATAGCATGGGTAAATTCGTCTGTATTGTGAGTGAATTCAGGGATATCAGAGGACGCAAGAGGTTTTTCAATTGCATTATCTCCATGTCCTCTGCAGTCAATCAGAACCGGTAGTTCAGTATTGAGATGGTTGCATCCATTTCCGAGTGAAACATCATCTTCAAGTATGAATTCCAGGTTTCCACCGGAGTTCAGGAAAAGAAGATCACCACCTGAGAGTTTCCAGGATTTCCCGGTATTCCTGTCAAGCACCTTCAGAACATTATCTCCTTCATCGGTTTTACCGAAGGGGGAGACTGTCCATCCGATATCCTCAAGGCACTCTTCAAGGAAAAGATCCAGTGCAGCCTTACTGTCTATTTCTGAAAGAACCCCAAGGTGCGGGCTTCTGAAATTTCTGTCAACAGCCAGCCTTGTTATTCCAGAGGGTCTGAATCCCTCTGTAAGAATCCAGAAAGCTCTGTACTTATCAGAATGAGATATGATTCCACCCGAACCGATTATGATCTCGATATCCGACAGATTGAATGGCTCTTCTTCGGAAGTGAGGAATGTTTCCTCAAACATCTTCCTGTTACGGGATTTCAGTCGGTCAAGAAATCCAATCCTGGTGGTTTTGTAGCATGAATCAAGATGCTCCTTCCATGAAGATTCCGTGCCGCAGATAGCAGCAGCCTGTTCAACGAGTACCTCTGACTCGTTCCCTGGGATGTATGTTGGGAATATCGTTTTGTTGTAGATGTAATCCCGCACTCTATCCTTATCGAACCCATCCGGAAGGTATTTCATCAATTTTGCAATGCCTGCCTTATAAAGCACATTCGCTATCGAATAACTCATACCGGTATTGGCTGCAACAGTCCGCGAATACTCACCTGTTATGCAGGAAAAGATATCAGTTGTCGCCCCTCCCATATCCATCATCAGTACACTTGTCTCCACATGGCTGCTGTACAATCTGAGAATATTCTCTACTCCTACGGGTGTCGGGAGTATATCCGAAACCACATAGTTCTTAAGCTCCGAATAACCGGGTGCCCTTTCCATAACATTTTCCATGAAAAGCCTGTGTACTTCGTTTCTGGCAGGTTCAGTGTTTAATTCCGTCAGGGAGGGGCGCACATTGTCAACGATATGGATGTCAAAGCTATCTTCAAGAACATCACTAATAAACTCTCTAGCAAAAGTATTACCGCAGAAAATAAGAGGTACTTTCATTGTCGAGCGGAATTTCGGCTGAGGTTTTGAAAGGACAAGGAGTTCCGCCAGTCTGACAACACCAGCCACAGCGCCTCCATCCGTTCCGCCTGCAAGCATGATCATGTCCGGGTGAAGATTCTGGATGGCCAGCATTTTCTCCACAGCCTGAAGGCCATCATCTATGGAGAACATTTTTAGAATGACTCCCCCCGCATTGCTGGCGGTATTCTCAGCGATTTTCCCGGTCTCAACCGATGTAAGACCGAAAACGATCATCTGCAGACCGCCTCCAGCTGAGCTGGTTGACAGGTAGGGTACAGAGGGCATACCTTTACCACGTGAAAGGTATTCCCCGGTTTGTGATTCCAGCTTACGGATGGCTCTGACAACTCCTATGCAGACATCTTCAAAAGGTTCTTCGACAGTGGTGGGAACATCCGCACTGTCTATGAAATGAAGGGTGTTATCAGCGGATCTTTGCAGAAGAAGCGCTTTTGTTGTGGTACTTCCCACATCCGTGATAATAAGCATGCCTGTTTTCCGTTCACCCGAGGTGAAATCCTCTGATTTCTGATTACTTTCCATTATTGTGCTCCTCCCGCTTAATAGAATACTGCATTGAATATCTCAGAGAAGTTCGATTTGTCAATTATTAATACATTCATCAAAAGTAAATAACTGAATGAATAATCGTGCAATATCATCGGAAATATGCAATATTTAATATTGTTAAGATAAATATGTATTATCGCTATATATTTACTATTCAGTATAAATAACAGGTCGAACAGGTTGAAGAAATGTGGTACGTCCCCGTTGTTGTTGTTGTTCTTGGGGGTATCTATATTCAGTATAATGTAATGTACTATCTTACTCAGCCCCCCAGGAGGAATCGTATGGCTATAGTGATCGATGGAACCGGCCTCACATTAGAAAAGCTCGTTAGAATCGCCCGTCACGGAGAACAGGTTGAGCTGTCACCCGCTGCGGAGGAAAGAATCAGATTCTGCCGGGGCATGATAACCAGAAAACTTGAAAAGAAAGAAATCATGTACGGTGTCAACACTGGCATCGGTGAATTCTCCGAAACCCTTCTCAACGATGAGGAAGTGAAGCTGTTCCAGAAGTATCTGGTGTACAACCACGCTGCCGGAATCGGAGACCCCGCACCTCTGGAGTATGTCCGCGGTGCAATGGCTTCAAGGGTTAATGTTCATGCCAAGGGACATTCGGCAATGAGGATTGAAATTACGCAGCAGCTCGTGAATATGCTTAATAAGGGCGTGACACCTTACGTTTGCCAGAAAGGTTCAGTTGGAGCATGTGGAGACCTTGCTCCGATGTCCCAGATTGCACTTGTGGTCATAGGCGAAGGGGAAGCCTTCTACAACGGTGAGCTTCTTCCCGGTGCTGAGGCTTTGAAGAGGGCCGGACTGAAACCGGAGATATTCCACGCCCGTGACGGTCTCGCGACGATAAACGGTTCGAACGTCCTGAACGCCATGAATGCAATTCATCTTCACGATATGAACCGCTGGTTCAAGCAGGCCGAGATCGCAGCAGCAATGAGCCTTGAAGCATTGATAGCTAATTTCAAGCCGTACAATGAAAAACTGCATAGCGCAAGGGGTTTCTCCGGTGCCGTCCGAACCGCGAATGCTCTTATGAGATGCATTGCGGGAAGTGAACTGCTGACTGGCGGCAAGAAGAAAGTCCAGGACGCGTATTCCATGAGGAGCACTCCCCAGGTTATAGGAGCAGCGCACGATGCACTTGCATATGCAAGGAGCCAGGTCGAGATAGAACTGAACGGTGTTGGAGACAATCCCGTATTCTTCCCTGAAGAGGATCTGGTTCTGACCGGAGCTAATTTCCAGGGAACACCAGTATCGCTTCCGATGGATATGATGGGTATAGCCGTAACGATGGTGTCTGTTATGTCCGAGAGAAGACTGAACAGGATTCTTAACCCCGCTCTTTCCGTAGGGCTGACACCCTTCCTGGCTGAGAAACCGGGCCTGTACAGCGGACACATGCTCAGCCAGTACACTGCCGGAATGCTTATTGTAGAGCAGAGATCCCTTTCAACTCCTTCAGCCTGCGCATCCATCCCGGCCGCCGCGGATCAGGAGGATTTTGTCAGCATGGGAATGAATACCGCAATCCAGAATCATCAGATCCTTGAAAACGCCTATGGAATACTGGGAATAGAGTTCATAGCCGCTGCGGATGGACTGGACCAGAGGGACCACAAACCCGGAAAAGGCATACAGGCAGCGTACGATGTTATCAGAAAACATATCGACCATCTGGGAGAGGACAGACCCCTTTATCCCGATCACACAAAGATGGCTGAAGTTGTAAAATCATGTGAAATACTTGAAGCTGTTGAAGCTGAAGTAGGATCACTGGAATAGGAGACTGGAAATGAACCGCCTGATTATCGCATTGACAATCACTCTTGTATGGGCATCACTAGGGCTCGCCGTTCCGGAGGGCATCCCTATTCAGTACATGGACGAAAGAGGCCGCATACCCATGACCACCTCAGAAAGAGTGCAGCTGCAAGCGGACAGGGGGTCATACAGCAGGACAGTTATCGTTCAAGCCGGGACTGATGCAGAGAAAGTGATACTTCTTGTAGAGGAAGATATCAGCACTGCTATCAGCTCTGCTTTATCGACCTTTCAGACTGATCTGCAGAATGACGGGTACGATGTCGAAGTATGGCTCATATCGGGCGGCAGCGCCGCGGACATCAGGTCCGATCTTCAGGCGGAGTATGCAGGAGGTGACCTTGTCGGAGCTATCTGCATAGGGGATATCCCCACAGGCTGGGTGGATGGCGGATATGGCGAGTATCCCGTTGATGTCTTCCTGATGGATATGAACGGTACCTGGAACGATCCTGATTCGGATGGTCTTTACGAATCTTACAGCAATGGCGCACCCGAGATCTGGGTCGGGCGGCTTACACCCACGTACATTTCATTCGGCGGAGCGGCCGAACTGCTTAACGATTACTTCGCCCGGAACCATGCTTACAGAACAGGTACGCTCTCTCTACCGGACAGAGCCCTGGCTTACGAGGAAGCATTCACCGGACTTACCGGATATCTCGATAATCTTTACACAACGGTTGTAAGGAAAACCAGTCCGACCGGCACAAACGCCGATGATTTCAAAGCGGAATTGCTGAACGGGTACGAATGGGTACATCTCATCTCTCACTCAAGCCCATGGGGCAGCAGCTTCCATACTGGCGCACCTCCCACCGGAGCCGGTACGCTGAATAACTTTGAAGTTCCCCCCCTTGATCCCCATGCGTTCTTCTACGTTCTTAACTGCTGTTCGAACGGTCGATGGACAGAAGTGGACAACCTTGCCAACATTTACATCTGGGACAGTTCGTACGGTCTGGTTGCGCTTGCCCAGACCAAGGTGGATTACACCAATAACTTCCAGGAGTACTATCAGTCACTCGCAGCGGGTAACTGCCTTGGGGCTGCCTTCAGAACATGGCTCGCATCCAATATGAGCATGGAGGATGGAGCTGTACTCCTCGGAGACCCGACACTCAGACCAAGGCTGGGAATCGTGAACTCAGGATTCGGAAGCGGCACTTCATCAGGTTCATCGGGTTTAGACAGCTGGTTGTCCTTCGATCTGACTGATGGTCTGCATACACAGGGGAGGGTGGATACCTATTTTGACCCCTCCTCCGGGGAAATTTTCGCAGTCTCTGGATCCTCCGATCCAGTAAGGGCTAACATTATCGCAACTCATTTCAGCGGTGATTCATGGGCTGCGCCCATTCCTGTATCCAATCATGAGTACTGGGACTGGCATCCCACAGTAGGCGGCGATGGCCAGGGCAAAGTCTGGACAGCCTGGCAGAGCATGCAGAACAATCATGAAGGTTACGATATCTATATTTCCGAATGGAATGGATCCTCCTGGATTAACGAGACGATCCTGACCGACGGTGATCCCTTTGAGGTAGAGCCTTCCATGGATGGCGGCAACGGTCATACCTGGCTGGTCTGGCAGAAATGGCAGAACGCATCCACTGATATCGAGGGAGTCTTCTGGACCGGGTCCAGCTGGTCAACAATAAACACCGTATCGGAAGAAGATGGTGATGAGCGGCATCCTGATATTGCCTATGACGGCAGCGGTTTCGGCCTTGTCTACCATGCAAGACGGGACGGTAACTGGGTTATCTGTTTCCGTGATGCTCCGGACTCCGGGCCTTTCGGAACCGAAACAATTATCTCATCAGTTACCGAGAACAGCCGGTACGCCGTAATTACCAGTGACGGAAGTGATTACTGGGTTTCCTGGCAGGATGACAACGGAGCGATTCTGTCCTCCCACGGGTCAGGAAGCGGATGGAGCGCACCTGAAATTATTTCATCCTCAAGCGGCTGCGCAAGGTCAACAATAGCATCATCCTCTGCAGGTGATATTACAGTCATGTGGACCTCCGGAACCAGCGAGCTGCATTGCAACACCAATGAAGGCGGAGTATGGCAGGGATATTACACCGCCTTATCTGAAGATGCGGTCGATGACGCATCCCTGGCATGGTCAGGTACTGAGTTCTGGGCGGTTTATGGAAGAAGGGATACGGACCTTCAATGGGATCTCTGGGTATGCACTCCCGACCCTGTGGGAATTGAGCCCACCAATCCTTCAACCGAAACACAATTATCAGTATCTGTGGCTGGGAGAAATCCCTTCCAAGGTTCGGTAGTACTAAGCGTAATTAGCCCTTCTCCTGCCAGCTTACAGATCTTCGATCTGAGCGGAAGAAGTATCATCGAAAGAGAAGTTGAATCAGGATTGTTTACCTGGATGGGAACCACTGATACTGGAGACCCGATACCTTCCGGTATCTACTTCGTGGTTGTCTCCAACAGCTTCGCTGTGGAAAACTGCAGGCTGGTTAAGATCTAGGATATTCGTAACAGGTTCTGATCGAATCGAATCGGGGGCGGAAGTAACTAGAAATTCTACTTACTTCCGTCCCTTTTGGGGCCCCTAATGATTTCCAGTTGGAAACCGTTCCTGGA
>JAGLOY010000145.1 GCA_023138735.1 Candidatus Aegiribacteria sp.
GCCAGAAGACATCGGCTTTTTCAGGGTTTCCGTAATTCAGGCAATCCGTCGCCGCAATAGGTGTGGCACCGGTTGCCACAACGTTTCTGACGGCCTCGCCTACGGCGTGGGCTCCAGCAAGAAATGGATCAAGTTCACCGATCCAGGGATTTCCGTCTCCCGAGACTGCCAATCCCGTCCTGCATCCGGGAATGGGGACTGTAACGCAGGCATCGGCCTCTCCAGGCCTGAAATGCGTAGAACCCTGAACCTCACTGTCGTAATAACTCCATACAGGAGACCTGCTGGCACCGTCAAGGGAAAGCAGCATTCTTTTCAGATCAAGAGGTGGATCGCAGGGTCTGAAATCCGGTTCGATAATGGATACGTGAGACGGCTTCCAGTCCCTGTCGTAGATTATTCCCTCGGTAATGTACTCAACTGGAGTGTTGGCGACTTCCCTGCCGCAATGCAGAACCCTGTAATAAGGTTCAGCGGTAAACGTACCGATGACCGTAGCGCCTGCCCCGGGGAATAATCGCGGCATCTCGTATTTTTCATTGTAGATATCGAGCACTTCAGCTGATATACGTTCAGGTACGGCAAGACCGTATCGTTCCTGGGTTTCGGCGCATGCGATAACCTCTGGGGGCAGATCAGGTATGGATACGGGAACCATATCAAGGTTCACTTCGATCCCAAGATTCCCATGAGCCGCAAGTTCACTGGTGACACAGGCTATCCCGCCGGCACCCAGGTCCTTGAATCCGAATTTGATCCCCCTGTCAAAAAGGAAATCCAGTACATTCAGATTAGCCTCCGAGAGCACTCTTTTCAGGAACGGATCAGCAACCTGAACAGCTCCCTTTTCGGACTCGTCTTCAAGATCGGCTGAGGCGAACGTGGCTCCACCGAAACCGGTATCATCGGTAGGCTTTCCCACGAGGATTAGAACGTACTGCTCTTCATGAGCCTGGGGGGGAACGAAGCTGTGTACAATTCTGTCATGCCTTACAAAACCAAGGGAAACAACGTTAACGAGGCAGTTGTCATCGTAGCCTTCATGGAATCTTGTATCACCGCCCAGGTTAGGTACACCAAGAGCGTTACCGTATTTCCAGATGCCTTCTACAACGCCGCGGCAGATAGCCCTTGTCTTCTCCCCGGAATCACCCAGAGGATCTCCGAATCGCAGCAGGTCAAGAGAACCTGTTACCCTGGCGCCCATGCAGTATACGTCACGAACGATACCACCTATTCCAGTGGCTGCACCTTCAACCGGGAGAACCTGTGAGGGATGGTTATGACTCTCATGGGCGACAACAAGATCCCAGGAGTAACCGTCATGATCGGCAAATTTAACGATTCCGGCATCCTCTCCCGGTCCTACAACTACAGAGGATGCATGTGTAGGAAGCAGTTTCAATACAGATCTGGAGCTTTTGTAGGAACAGTGTTCGCTCCACATAGTATCAAAGAGGTGCAGTTCAAGAGGTGTCGGCATTCTACCCACGTAACCGGCGAGCTTCTCGGCTTCTTCAAGTGTCATGGCCAGGCTGCGATGCCTGATGGCTTCTTTCAGTTCATCCCGGAGGTTCATCGATCCCTTTCGTTAATACTGCTGATCAGCCAAGGGAGGAGATGAATGCCTTGTTTTCAAGGTTATCGAGGACATCGTCCAGGATTTCATCCTTACCTGCTTCTACAATCAGATATCTGAGGCGGACCGAGCCGAGGGGTTCTCCGGCATCATTCTGAAGTTTCGGAAGTTCTTCCAGCAGCTTCTGCATTACATTCTCCATGCCATCCTGGTCGGTTCCGGGAAGAAGGAGAGTTATTTTATCGGTTCCAGTCCTCAAACCGATATCGATATTCCTCATGGTTGCTTTCAGATGATTGGAACCTATTGACATGAACTCCCTTGCGCGGAAACGGTCATCAATACTACCCCGTTCGATAACAAGATCAACAATGGCGAGAGCACTGTCGAATCTTCTTACTCTCTCCAGCTCCTGAATAAGAACTGGTTTCAATCTTCCCTTGCCTGGTAATCCAGTGTCCGGATCCATATCCGAAGCGGATTCGAACCTGCCAAGAAGCCGAATTCCCTCAAGTGCTGCCGCTCCAACTGCTGCGATCGAGATCAGTCTTTCCTTTGGCAGAATTGCTGTTAACGGAACATCAATAAGGCAGATCACACCGTACAGAACGCCCTGGGACATCATAGGTGCTGCTATATCGGGCAAAAAACCAGGTAAAGCGGTTTTCTCGAGTCTAGTCTTTGTGAGTTCACTCTCTTTCTCAAGATTCTTTTTCTCAAAGACCATACCTGTTTCCGCAACGAATCCCACGTGTCCATCCCCGACATTCACAACAAGAGGCTGTTTCAGGATGTCTCCAAGTCCTTCGAGGTAGACAAGTCCAAGTTTTCCACCCCTGACGTCTGCAAGAAATACTGCGATCCTGGAGCAGCCGGTGAGTTTCTTCATAGCCCTTGCAAGCAGTCTTGCCAGTTCGTCCGGTGTTCTGGCGGAGAATACCTGCTTGACAAGATCCGGAAAAACGATCGTCAGGTCTCTGTGCTTTCTTATCTCAAGATCGAATCTGGTATGATTCGCGTCAGCTTCCTGTTGCTGGTATCGGAGAGAAGTTATATCATTCCTCAGCGAACCTATCCGTTCCTCATAGTCCTTTGCAATATCGCCGTTCCGGATCATCAGAATGATCCACACTACCAGCGAACCAAGTGCAAATCCCGCTATAATACCTGGTATCATTTATATCGCCCTCCTAACGAAGTCACTCTTCTTCATTTATCAGACCAAGTCTGCTAAGGGTATTATTCTCATTTCGGAGGTGATATTCAAGGGCGCATCTTCTTTTGATCGTATCAGCGGTTAGATACTCACCGACCAGTGGATCATTCTTCACCATATCAAGGAATCCTTTACCACTCTCCATAGCGCTCATCGCCACATTCTGAACAAGCTTGTATGCTTCCTCCCTTGTAAGACCTGCATCGATAAGGGCAAGCATAATCGTCTGGGAAAAGAACCTGTCACCAGCGGAATCGATATTTCCCTCAACAGCTTCAGCAAGTACTCTCAAACCCGATACCATTGAAACAGCTTTTCTGAGGGCATAGAGGGATATACCGCAGGCGTCCGGAAAAATAAAACGCTCCGCGGATGAATGACTGATATCCCGTTCATGCCATAAAACCGTATTCTCGAGAGACGGAATAAGGTATCCTCTCAGCATTCTGGCAAGACCGCAAAGACGTTCGCTGATGATAGGATTCCTTTTATGGGGCATGGCGCTGGATCCCTTCTGGCCTTTCCCGAAGGATTCCTCCACCTCCCCGACCTCCGATCTCTGAAGATGTCTTATCTCGGTTCCAAGCCTTTCGAGCAAACCGCCCAATGCTGCAAGGGCATATATGAAGTCCGCATGTCTGTCTCTGGCCACCACCTGTGTCGCTACATTCTCAATACCTATTCCAAGCCTGCCGCATACGTACTCCTCAACTGAAGGATCGAGATGAGCGTAGGTTCCGACCGCCCCCGACAGTTTGCCGACGCATGCTGACTTCAGCCCGTCTTCAAGCCGCCTGCGTACTCTCAGATATTCGGAATAGAAACCGGCGAACTTCAAACCAAGTGTGGTTGGCTCAGCGAACATCCCGTGGCTTCTTCCAATGCACATGACGCCACGAGTTCTCATTACAAGGCCCTTCAGGGCTTCGCCCAGAGCATCGAGCTCATTCATGATGAGTTCTCCGCTGTCCTTTATCTGCGTGGCAAGACATGTATCAAGTATGTCACTGGATGTCATTCCATAATGAATGTGCCTTGATTCAGGACCCAGGCTTTCTGAAACGCTTGTAAGGAAAGCAATAACATCGTGCCGTACGATTTTTTCGATCTCAATTGCACGTTCTACATCAAAGGAAGCATTCTTTCTTATCAGTTCAAGGTCTTCCCCCGGGACATCCCCCGATTCAGCTCTGGCCTCGACTGCGAGTAACTCGATCTCGAGCCACCGGGAATACCTGGATGCAATTGTCCAGATCTCACTCATTTCCGGAATTGAGTAACGTTCTATCATTGAGACCCCTTCTAATCCCTCGGGGAATTGGTATACAGTTGAAATACTGAGTACAGGTAATATATCATGGAAGTTCCGTTCCGGAAGTTAAAGGACCGTAGATCCAGGCGAAAAGGGACATACTCGGGATGTAAATTCTGTACCAGTCATCAAGCCCACCGGTTACCTGCAGAGAATCTCCCTCCCGAACCTGTCCCAAGATTCCAAACTCCGTTCCAGGACCGGATCGGAGATTGACAATCCTGCCGGTTACCGTGATAAGATTCCATGCAGCATGAGGCTCGCTTCCATTCTCCCCTTCGGGCAGTACAGTACTGTTGTCACTGCATGAGAATAGCATAATAGAAACAAGAAGCATACATGCATATACAGTTATTCTGATCATTTTCATCCTCACCACGGTACAGTACATATCAACACTGGAAGAACTCCAGCGGCAAACAGGCTTCCATCTGCAATGGCTCTCTTCAGGAACTCAGAGGGAAAGGGGGTTCTTGCAAGGATCAGAAATCCTGCGGCAAGAAGCAGAGGCCCCGGAAAGAACGCTGCCGCACTGAGGGGAAGATAACCCGATGCAATACCTGCTGCCAGAAGAACCGATGCCAGTGAAATGCACAGCCAGAACAGCCGAACACTCAATGACCTTCCGGCATGGGTGGGGATTGTATCCATTCCCATCAAGGCATCACCTTGCAGATCAACAAGATCTGCAAGCAGACATCTGCTCAGAAACAGAAAGAACAGGATAGCCGCCCAGATCACAATTCCCGGTGTTATGGCTGCACCGGCTGATATGTAACCGGGCAGAAATGCAAGAAGAAAAGACCATGCTCCAGCGAACATCAGGTCCCTCGAACCAGGAAGGGACCGGAGCCCCCGGAATGGGTAAACTTTGCGTATGAGCGGGATAGTATATAAGAGAAAAAGCGCCAGCATCACTCCGAGTACGGCAGGCCACAATGGATTAAGAAAGAGTGACAGCGTGAGGGAACCTGCGAAAGCGAACATTGCGCTAACGATAAGGAGCCTTCGGTGAGATCTTAGGAATTCCTGCCTTCGCAACCTTGATGGGTGAGAATATCCGGATTCAAGCACCGAGGTTACAGTATGAACCCCATACAGGAAAAAGGATGCAGCCAAAGCCGGAAGCAGCCAGTGCGAACTGTTCAGAATGCATGCCCCGGCGGCTCCAAGAATGAATGTAAGGGGAAGTACATGAACATTCCCGAAAATCATACTCTGAAGCAGTTTCCATGCCTTTCCCCCTCTGAGAGAACCCCCCTGTATCTCCAGAAGTTTTTCCCTTACTTTTCTTATGCTCCAGCTTGGAGTAGACGATCCTGCGGTGAGAAGGACGTTTTCATATTTTTTCAGTTCATCTGCATCAAGTTCCTCATGGGTCTCAATATGGAACGATGGAAGACCTTCTTCCCTGGCAATCTCAGCAAGTCTGGCAGTATTGGCACTGTTCCTGCCTCCAACAACAACGACGCAATCCACTTTGCCGCACATCTTCCGCAGCTCCTCCTGTCTGAGGCTGGTTGAATCGCAGATGGTGAAAGCATATTCCAGATCCGGATATTGCTTATGAAGAGCATTCTTCGTCTTCTCGAATGTCTCGGTATTCTGAGTAGTCTGTGACAATAGAAAGGGCCTGGTAATACCTGAGAGAGCCGCAATTTCATCAGGTCCCGAAATGACCTGCGCCCGGTCTCCGCCGTATGAAAGAATGGATCTGACTTCCTGATGCTGGGAATCACCGAGTATTATGACATCGTAACCTTCCCTGCTTTTCTTCCTGGCTACTGCAAGAGCGCTGCCGACCCTCGGGCAGGTCAGGTCCTTTATCTTCAGTGAAAGCTGTTTCAACTCTTTCCGTCTCTCCAGCGATGTTCCATGAGTTCTTAAAAATAGAGTGCCGCCGCTCATTGCCGAAGGGGTCATACATATGCTTACACCTCGCTCCTCAAGAGCACGTAAAACCTGCGGATTATGAACCAGTTCACCATAGACTGCGTAGGGGTCTCTGCCTTTCTTCAATTCAGCCAGAACCATATCAACAGCCCGGCGGACACCCCAGCAGAAACCCGCTGTATGAGCAGTGATTACGCTCAAAACCCTTCTCCCTTCATGGATATAGAGTACTAGGAGTGTGTCCGGCAATGTGCATTGAGCAGAATAT
>JAGLOY010000146.1 GCA_023138735.1 Candidatus Aegiribacteria sp.
AGAGTTTTATGGTAATGTCGATGAGGGATAATGTACGGAAGGAATGGGGGAGCGGAAGTTCTGCTTGTAGGTGAACCGGATGATCCTGTATTGCTGGAGATGCTAACAATACTTCGAACCGGGTACAGGCCGTGGACCACAGTAGTGCTTATGGATCCGGCAGATGCTTCGGAGGGTCCTTTCTGGATCCGAGATATCTCCGATTTTTCAGTTATACCTGCAGCTTACTTTTGCAGAGGCGGCGCCTGCAGCCTTCCGGTGGGAACCGCCCGGGAACTTGAAGAACTGCTTGCGCAGGATCCCTGACCCGGAGGGAGAAAGGCAATTCGAACCAGGTTCATCATTGACCTTCCAAGACGAGTGTATAATAATCATTTATACGTTTCTGGAAACGAGTATTTTGTTGATGAAAGGAGAAATTAATGCGATACATTGCTCTGTTACTCCTACTTCCGCTTCTGGCGTTTGCCGATCTGCCTCTGTTCCGTGAACCGGTGATCGTTCAGGCGGATGGTATTAACATTGATGTTGGAGACATATCCGAACCCTTCATGGTTGACTGGGATGTGGACGGACTTGTTGACCTTCTGGTGGGGCAGTATTCACCAGGCAAGGTCAATTTCTACAAGAATATCGGAACTAATGAGAATCCTGTATTCACCTTTTCGAACTACCTTCAGGCTGACGGAAGTGATATTGCTGTCAGCTGGGGTTGATGCACCGGAGCAACCAATCCACAGGCTGTGGATTTCAACAATGATGGCATTCTTGATCTGGTCCTCGGAGAGAGAGACGGCTATTTCAATTTCTACACTGGCAACGGTGATGGTACGCTTCATTTCATAGGCTATCCCTTTGACAATGCTGGTTACCCCATCGAAAGAAATTACAATTCCTCAGGTTACCTTGATGACTGGAACGAAGACGGATATATCGACTTCATTGCGGGTGGTTACAACACTCAAACACCAACCGGCGGGAAACTTGAGGTATATCTTAACACGTGTGATGACATTACTTCACCTGTATGGAGCTCAGCAACGATCGATCTTACATCTACCGTCTCCAACAACTGGAGAATCACTCACCAGACCTTTGATCTGGACCGGGACGGAGACAAGGATCTTGTACTCGGTTATGAAATGGGTAATGTATGGTTCGCTGAAAATATCGGCACAAACAGTAATCCATCCTTCAATGGGCATACTCAGCTTGTTTGCGATGGCGGTGATATCAATGTGGACACCACCTATCCCGGTGATGGTCGGGCCCGGGAGAATGTTGTAGACTACAACAGCGATGGAATTCCTGACATTCTAGTAGGCTGCAACAACGGATGGATCTACTACTTCGAGGGGTACGATCAAACAGGAATCAGCGAAGGCTCTACAGGCTCTCCCGCGGAGTTTCATATGGCTCTTTCTGAAGTACCTACTTCAGGCATGTTCTCTGTCAATATGACTCTTCCAGTAGCCGCTGTGGTGGAGGTCAATATCTTCGATGCATGCGGGAGGATCGTTGAATCCTCCAGTGCATTCCATCAGACTGGCAATATGTCTGTTCAGATGAATATCACGGACGTTCCAGCGGGTATGTACATAGTGTCTGTATCTGCCGGGGGAATGATGGAAACTGCAAGACTGATAAAGATAAATTAATCGCCGTCTAACGTGATGATGAGTATGAGTATACTGTATCGACAGTATTGAGAAGATGTGCTCTTGACCAAAAAGGAGTGTAAAAGTAAACTCCATATGAAAGGAAGGTAATTATGAAAAACGTTCTACTGCTTGTTCTACCGCTTTTTGTTGCGCTTATCAAGCATCGGACATGCAAGGAATGATATACCAGTATTTTATTGTAAGGGAGAATTCTTGGGGACCCTACCCACCACCGAATTTTTGTACAATGAAGTGCCTGTGACTGCCTTAGAGTCAACGGCAGGGGAACAGGATCTTTCTTTCACCAGCCCCCCGATTTCTACTGAAGGCTGGTGCGACCCGACTGGTGCTCCTGGAGACAATTGGAGTGGTGGTATAACGGTCAATCCAAACAACGCCAATCCCTGGCCCAGTTCCGACGTTACATACTTCAACCTTATCGACTTATCAGAGTTTGACCTTACCGGTCCTGTGCAGGTAGAGCAGATCGAAGTAGCCTGTCAAAATAGCATATCATCCAGCGGTGGCGTTCAGGAGAATTTAGACACAGGTAGCTGGAACACGGCTCCCTATCCCAGTGCGGCATGGCACAATTTCCCCTACACGATTCCGGTCAAGGTAACCGATGATAAATTCTGGATAGGCTTCCACGGATACTTACCTGACTTCGCGTTTGGTTATGAATATGTGCCCGGTCCTTCTCCTTACGATAGGGAGCACGCTCTATATAATGCTGGTGTGACCGGTGGCGACCTCGGTTTATATACACTCACCGAAATAATTGGGTCTCTAAACGGTGGCGCTTTCGGACTCAGATGTTACGTAACCGAAACAGGAATGGTACTGGAACAGACCAGTTGGGGTGCTATTAAGTCTTCCTTCAGAGGAGTTGAGTGATATAGTTAATTTCATTTAGCGTAATTGGATGATATTGAGTCGAATATGCCGTTTTGAGTGATTTTGTGAGATGATGCAATTTTAGTTTCCTTAATTAGTAATCATCTACGAACATGAAGGGACCATAAAATGAAACGATTAAGAGTTGTAGCTATGCTGATTCTCTGTATTGCTCTTCCAAGTGCAGGATTTGCACAGACCGAACTCAGCGGTCCCCAATCCGGCACTCTGGGGCCGGGAACTTATTACGTAATCGGTGATGTATCGGTTCAACTCGGAGACACCCTGGAGATCGTGCCTGGCACTGAATTCTTACACGACGGAAACCACACCTGGATTATCCAAGGGCTGCTGACAGCTCAAGGTTCAATGGGAGATAGCATTAAATTCGTCCGCCAGGATACCATTCAAGCTCATCGCTGGGGAGGATTACGATTTCAATCCAGCGCTTCCCCTGACTGCATCCTTGACTACTGTGTGATAGATCATGTCTACATTCCATCGTCTCATCCTGTTGATTATCATGGCGGAGGTATCTACATTTATGAGGTTGACCTGACAATTTTGAACAGCAGGATCTCCAATTGCTTAGCTCAAGCAAATGGTGGTGGTATCTATGCAAAAGACGCTGCCATAACCATTGATAACTGCCTGATCATCGAGAACGAGGAATATGGTAACGGTGTAGGTGGTGGAATTTCTCTATACAATTGCGATGGAGCGTTGATCACTCATTCGATTATCGCTTATAACTCCAGTGGTGGTACTTGAGTGGGCTGCGGAGGCGGTGGGGTTCACTGCCATGGAAGCGGGTCCAGCCCAACGTTTGCATATAATCTGATCTACGGCAATACAGCTGAAGATGAAGGTGGTGGCTTTTTGGCATATGGTGGTTGTACACCCATTTTGATCAATAATACAATCACTGAAAACAGTTGCAACCTGGATGGTGGAGGGATTACTTCCATCGGCGTGTATGGAAATACGGATATAAGCGGATACAACAATATTGTCTATGGAAATCAGGCCAACACTAATCCCGATTGGTATACTTACTGGAACGGCTATATCAATCTGGATTATACCTGCAGTGCAAACATGCTTAGTGGCACCGGCAACATCACTGATGACCCAATATTTGTCGATCCGGGGAATTGGGATTTCAACCTCCAAGCAGACTCACCCTGCATCGACGCCGGGGATCCGACCGGTCCACTCGATCCTGATGGCACCATAGCAGATATGGGCGCTCTGTACAATGATCAAACTGGTATTGAAGTACCTGAGCCTGAACAACAGATTGGAATGGATATCTCCCCTAATCCCTTCAAATCAGCTCTGGCAGTCAACCTGAGCATTCCTGAGGCTATGAATGCATCTCTGACCATTTATGATCTCAACGGTAGGGTTGTTGATATGGTTGCAGATGAGTTCTTCCAGGCAGGGAACAACACCATTGAATGGATAGCACCGGAAAATCTATCTTCGGGATGCTACATATTGCGGTTTGAAACTTTGAGTAATTGCATTTCCAAGAGCTGTGTTCTTATAAGATAGAGAAACTTTTACTCTCAAATAATGTAGAGAGGGTTCTATTTGGCACCTCGTAGTGTGCGCTTATTGAAGAAGCCGTAACGTTTTGCGAAGCG